>NZ_LNCQ01000012.1:130000-240098 GCF_002831785.1 Allobosea sp. FBZP-16
TCGCGCCCGGCAAGGCCAATCTGACCGACGCCGACGTCGTCAACCAGATGGAGGAAGAGCGCGCCAACCTGGCCGCCGCCGACCGCCGCGCCGCTCTGCCGATCCCGCCTCAGCTGATGCTGAGCCGCACCCTGGCTCAAGGCAACCAGGCCGCCGGCGCCGCCGGCAGCCTGCTATCCTATGCCCCCGCTACAGACACCTCCTTCTCGGGCATCGAGGTTCGTGTCGTCCCGGAGAACGTCACCAACGCGCCGAAGACTCCGATGGCGGCCACCCGCGAGCCGCAGGTCGAGGAAAAGCTCCTGATCACCCGCCGCGGCGAGAATTTCGAAACCGTGGTGCGCAATGCCGGCGCCAACCGCGACCAGATCGTCTCGATGATGAAGGCCTTCGACGGCCGCGTGAAGGTCGCCGCCCTTCCGGAGGGCCAGGTGCTGCAGGCTCTGTTCGCGCCCGGCCCGCGCCCCGGCGATCCCCGCCAGATCGTTCGCGTCGCCCTGCTCGAGAATGGGCGCCCTTCGGCCGCCGTCGCGATCAACGACAAGGGCCTGTTCGTCCCGGTCTCGCTGCCGCGAGTGGAAGTTGCCGGGCCGCAGCAGAAATCGCAGGCCGGCGCGCAGGACGACGAGGAGGAAGAGGAAGAGGAGGGCGGCACCGGCGCGCGCCTCTATGAGAGCCTCTACGAGACCGGGCTGCGCCACGACCTGCCGCGCCCGCTGATCGACGAACTCGTCCGGATCTTCTCCTATGACCTCGATTTCCAGCAGCGGGTGCGCGGCGGCGACAATCTCGAAGTCATCTTCACCGACGACGACGACGGCGAGCGCGCCGAGATTCTGTCAGCGAGCCTCACCGTCAATGGCGAGACGCGGCAGGTTTTCCGCTATCAGGCGCCCGAGGATGGGCTGATCGACTATTTCGACAGCGACGGCCGCTCGCTGAAGAAGTTCCTGCTGCGCAAGCCGATCAGCGACGGCGAGATGCGCTCGGGCTTCGGCATGCGCTACCACCCGATCATGCGCTATTCGAAGATGCATACCGGCATCGACTGGGCCAACAAGATCGGCACGCCGATCCTGGCCGCCGGCAACGGCACGATCATCAAGGCCGAATGGGATTCCGGCTATGGCCGGCGCATCGAGATCCAGCACGCCAACGGCTATGTCACCGCCTACTCGCACCAGTCGGCCTTCGCCAAGGGCATCGCGCCCGGCGTCAAGGTCCGTCAGGGCCAGGTGATCGGCTTCCTCGGCAACACCGGCCTCTCGACCGGGCCGCATCTCCACTACGAGGTCCTGGTCAACGGCAACTTCGTCAACCCGATGAAGATCAAGGTGCCGCGCGGCCGCGAGCTCGACGGCAAGGCACTGGTCGAGTTCAAGCGCCAGCGCGACGAAGTTCTGGGCCTGATCGAAAAGGCCGGAGGCCAGACCGCGCAATTGCGCTGAACCTCGTTTCCCTGCCCGGCGGGCCTGATGCTATCCTCCTTCCTCATCGTCCTCCCCGTCTTCGGCCTGATCGCGATCGGCTATGGTGCCCGCTGGCTGAAGCTTCTGCGGGAAACGACCGGCGAGGGCCTCTCCGATTTCGTCTTCGTCCTCGCCATCCCCTGCCTGCTGTTCAAGACGCTGGCGACGGCCACGATCCCGCCGGACCAGCCCTGGGGCTACTGGATTTCCTACTTCGCCGGCCTCGCCGTCGTCTGGGTGATCGCCCAGCTCGTGGCGCGGCATCTGTTCGCCCGCAAAGGTCCCGAGCTTGTCGTCTCCGGCTTCGCCGCAGCCCAATCGAACACCGTCTTCGTCGGCATCCCGATGATCCTGAAGGCCTATGGCGAAGCTGGCGCGGTGCCCCTGAGCCTGCTGCTCGCCGTGCATTTGCCGGTGACGATGACGGCCGCGACGCTGCTCGCCGAGGGCAAAGGGACTTCGCCGCTCCTGCTGCTCAGGCGCCTGTTCACCCACCCGATCGTCGTCGGCATCCTGTTGGGCAGCGCCGCGCGCCCCTTCGTCGGCATGCTTCCGGCGCCGCTCTGGTCGATCGTCGACCTGATCGCGGGCGCCGCCGTCCCCTGCGCTCTGGTCAGCCTCGGCATTGCGCTACGGCGCTACGGCCTGGCCTCCGGCATCGCCCTGCCGGCGATCCTGAGCCTCCTCAAGCTCATCCTGCACCCGCTGATCGTCTTCCTGCTGGCGACCAAAGTGTTCGCCATGCCGGTGGCCTGGGCTGGGGTCGCCGTGCTCTTCGCCGCCTGTCCCTGCGGCATCAACGCCTATCTCTTCGCCGAGCGCTACAAGCAGGGCGTCGCCGACGCCTCCAGCGCGATCGCGCTATCGACCGGACTTTCGCTCTTCACCACCGTCGGCTGGCTCACCTTTCTGGGCGTGGGCTGAACGCCTCGGCCTGACGAGGATCCGGCCGGGCAGCGATTCACGTGAAACCGAGCTGCCGCCGGATCGCCTCCGGCGTCGCCCCGTCCGCCCGCAGATCGGCGAGGCTCCGGGACAGCCGGCTCTTCGCCAGCTTCTGCCCGGTTTCGTCGTTCAGCAGCTGATGGAAATGATAGCGCGGCGTCGGCAGGTCGAGCAGGCGTTGCAGCAGGACATGGATCCCGGTCGCCGCTTCCAGATCCCGCCCGCGAACGACATGGCTGACACCCTGCAGCGCGTCGTCGACGACCACCGAGAGATGATAGCTCGTCGGCACGTCCTTGCGCACCAGCACGACATCGCCCCAACCGGCCGGATCGACGGTGACGTCCCGCTGTGCTCCAGTTTCGTCGAAGAGCCGGTAGACGAGCGCTGCGCCCGCCACCCGCGCCAGGGCCCGGTCCATGGCGAGCCGCAGCACATGCGGCTCGCCGACGGCGCGGCGTCGGCGTGCCTCGGCTTCACTCAGGTCACGACAGGTGCCGGGATAGAGCGGCGCGCCGTCGGGATCGCACGGCCAGGGCATTCCGCTCTCGGCCTCGCATCGGCCCACGGCCTCCTTCACCTGCTGGCGCGAGCAGAAGCAGGGATAGACCAGCCCCATCGCATCGAGCCTGTCCAGCGCGCGGCGATAATCGTCGAAATGCCGGGATTGCCGCCGCACCTCCGGTAGGAACGAAATCCCCAGCCAGGCGAGGTCATCATAAATGCCCTGCTCGAATTCGTGCCGGCAGCGCGTCAGGTCGATATCCTCGATCCGCAGCAGCAGCTCGCCGCCGAAGCGCCCCGCCAGCCGCTGGTTGAGCAGCGCCGAATAGGCATGGCCGAGATGCAGCCGCCCGTTCGGGCTCGGCGCGAACCGGAAAACGGGTGGAGACGATGCCATCTGCTTCTGTCTATGGTTTGCGGCGAGCCTCGCCAAGCCCTGCCTCCTGACAGGACCAGGAGCAGCGATCGGCAATAGACCCGGGCAACATGACGACGATCTCCTGCACCGCCGATCTCGAAGAGGGCATGGCTGCCCTCACCACGCTCGATCCCGTCTGGGACCAGATCATCGCCCGGACCGGCATCCCGCCGCTGCGCCGCCGCGAGAGCGGGTTTTCGAGCCTGGCCTCGATCATCGTCTCGCAGCAGCTTTCGGTGGCAAGCGCCCGCGCCGTCTGGGCGAGGGTCGAGAGCGTGCTCGCCCCGCTGACGCCGGAACGCGTCCTCGCTGCCAGCGACGAGGAGATGCGGCTGTCGGGTCTGTCCCGGCCGAAGCAGAAGACGCTGCGCGCCGTCGCCACGGCGATCGCCGAGAACCGGCTCGACCTTGCCGCGCTGGAGACGGCGACGCCGGAATTCGTCCACGCGCACATGACGGCCGTTTCCGGCATCGGCCCCTGGACGGCGGATGTCTACCTGCTGTTCTGCCTCGGCCATCGCGACGGCTTCGCTGCCGGCGACCTCGCGGTGCAGGAGGCCGCGAAGGTCGCTTTTGGGCTGCCATTGCGGCCAAATCCCGCCGAACTGGCGGAACTCGCTGAAGCCTGGCGGCCCTGGCGAGGCGTTGCCGCACGCCTGCTCTGGGCCTATTACGCCGCGCTGAAATCGCGCGAGGGCATCAACGCCTGAAGCGTCAGCCGCGCGCGATCTTCAGCGCAGCCTGCGCCGCATGACGCAGGAAGCCCGTATCGCTCATCACGGTGACCAGACGCGCGCCGAGTGCGACACCTTCCGCGGCCCGTTCGGCGCTCGCAGCATAGAAGGCGACCGGCTTCTTCACGGCATTGGCCCGCGCCACGATGTGGCGCAGCGCGTCATCGACCTCCTTGGCCGAGGCATTGACGGAGGCGCCGCCCGACAGCGCGATCGAGAGATCGGACGGGCCGACGAAGAGCGCGTCGATCCCCTCGAGCGCGAGGATGTCGTCGACGATCGCCAATGCCTCGCGGGTCTCGATCATCGCGAAGGTCAGCGAGAAGCTGTTGGCCTGCCGGAGATAGCCGTTCTGGTCGAGGCCGGAGGCGCCGAGGCCGCCATAGCTGCCCCAGCTGCGCTCGCCGAGCGGCGGATACTTGGCATAGGCCGCGAGCCGGCGCGCATCCTCGATCGTGTTGATCATCGGCGCGATGACGCCGGAGGCGCCGGAATCGAACAGCTTCGAGACGTTCTGGAACTCGCCGACCGGAATGCGGGCCAGCGCCGGCTTGCCGGCCGCGTTGATCAGCGGAATCGCCCGGATCACCTCGGCGAGCGTGATCGGGCCGTGCTGCATGTCGAGCGTGACCGCGTCGAAGTCTTCCTGCGCCAGGATCGCGGCGATGCTCGGATCCGGCAGCCCGCACCACGCGGACAGCAGCGTCTCGCCCTTGGCGAGACGATCGGCGAGCGAGGACAGCACGGTCGGCTTGGCGGCGGTCATGAGCGCATTCATCCGGTTGCCCGCTCTTCACCACTGGCGGGTCCGGCGACCCTGGACCGAACCGGCGGTGAAAGGCAAACGATGCGGCATGCACCATGCTCAAGGGCGCAATGCGATGAAGTCCGCACTGCGCCCGAGCGTCGTTAGCGGCCGGCCTGGATCTCGTCGGCGGCCTTTATCAGGAGCTCGGTCATCGTCCGACGGATCTCATCGTCCGCGACCGTGACGCCGCCCGCGGCGAAATCGGCCTTGACCTTGCGCAGCACGTCGTCGTCGCCGGCCTCCTCGAAATCGGCGAGCACCACGGACTTGGCATAGGCATCGGCATCGGCGCCGCTCTTGCCGAGCTTCTCCGCGGCCCACAGGCCGAGCAGCTTGTTGCGCCGGGCCGTCGCCTTGAAGCGGAGCTCCTCATCATGCGCGAACTTGTTCTCGTAGGCGTCCTTGCGCTGGTCGAAGGTGGTCATCTGGTTCTTATCCTCTTCGGAGCGGCAATCTTGCTGCGGCGCGATATGAGCTTCGCCATATAGCAATGTGATGGCGGTGCGGGCTAGAGGCCCAGCTGTCCAACCTGATCCGGCACGGCCAAATCCGGCGTCGCGACCCCGCCTCAGGCGCTTTGTTGCGTTTGCAGCACGAAAGGCCCATATAGCGCGACGTGTGGCCGGTTCCTAGGGAGCAGGGCCCGCATGAACCAGCCGGACCGGCGCGCCAGGATCGAACTCGACAGAGCAACGAGATTGCGCGAGAGCGTGCTGAAAAGGGCCATGATCCCGCCGCGGGCAACCGCGACCAGAGAGAGGCCGACCCTTTGGATTTCCTCAAGCCACGGTATATCCCGATGAACCGCCGCCGTCGCATTTACGAAGGCAAGGCGAAGGTCCTCTATGAAGGACCGGAGCCTGGAACGCTGATCCAGCATTTCAAGGACGACGCGACCGCCTTCAATGCCAAGAAGCACGAAGTGATCGACGGCAAGGGCGTGCTGAACAACCGCATCTCCGAGCACATCTTCAGCAATCTCAACGATATCGGCGTTCCCACGCATTTCATCCGCCGCCTGAACATGCGCGAGCAGCTGATTCGCGAGGTCGAGATCATTCCGCTCGAGGTCGTGGTCCGCAATGTCGCCGCCGGCTCGCTCTCGACCAAGCTCGGCATCGAGGAAGGCACCCAGCTGCCGCGCTCGATCATCGAGTTCTACTACAAGAACGACGCGCTGGGCGATCCGATGGTCTCGGAAGAGCACATCACGGCCTTCGGCTGGGCGACGCCGCAGGAGATCGACGACATCATGGCGCTTGCCATTCGCGTCAATGATTTCCTCTCCGGCCTCTTCCTCGGCGCCGGCATCCGTCTCGTCGACTTCAAGATCGAGTGCGGCCGGCTCTGGGAAGGCGACATGATGCGCATCGTCGTTGCCGACGAGATCAGCCCCGATTCCTGCCGGCTCTGGGACATCAGGTCGAAAGACAAGATGGACAAGGATCGCTTCCGTCGCGACCTGGGTGGGTTGATCGAGGCCTATACCGAAGTGGCGCGCCGGCTCGGTATTCTCGGCGAGAACGAAAAGCCGGGCCCGGCGGGCCCCCGGCTGGTGCAGTAATTGTCGCGCCTCGTGCTGTGAGCATGACGGCTACCAAGTCCCAGAC
This sequence comes from Allobosea sp. FBZP-16, assembly GCF_002831785.1. Classification (NCBI taxonomy): domain Bacteria; kingdom Pseudomonadati; phylum Pseudomonadota; class Alphaproteobacteria; order Hyphomicrobiales; family Alloboseaceae; genus Allobosea; species Allobosea sp. FBZP-16. The sequence continues at coordinate 136,489 of NZ_LNCQ01000012.1, forward strand.
GACCGGACGGGGGCGCTTGCGCTCCCGTTTGCGTTTCGGCGCGCTCGCGCTCGGCATGATCCTGATCGCCGGCTGCGCCGATCATTTCGGGCCGGGCCTGGTCCAGCTCGCAGCCGGGCGCGGCTGGGAACCGCTGCCGATCCAGAACTGGGTCGTCAACGACGGCATCAATCCGAAGGCGATGGTCTTCTGCACGCCGCAGGACTGCGAGCGGCCGGGCGTTGCCGCGCTGCTCAGCTTCGAAGGCAGCGAGGCCGCGGACATGGCGCGGACGCTTGCGCTCAACCCGGCGCGGCTGGCACGCGAGTTCTCCAAGCGCCCAAAGGCGAAGCGGGCCGAGAAGCCGAAGAGCACGACCACCGTCTCGCGCTTCAAGCAGGACGGCACCGACGGCATCCTCGTCGAAATCCGCGCCAGGGACGGCGGCCGCCTGGCTGCGACCGCGATCCTCTACGCGCGCAAGGACGCCACGCTGTCCATGGCGATCGCCGTGACCAACGATTCGCAGGCCGCCCAGGATTTCGCCCGCGCGACCTGGGCGAGTCGCTGAAATGGTTGAGCCGGCACCGATTCACCGCTAAGCGAACCGACAAGCGCCCCGTTCCGGAGATCACGATGAAAGCCCGCGTCACCGTCACCCTCAAGACCGGCGTGCTCGACCCGCAGGGCAAGGCGATCGAGGGCGCGCTGAAATCCCTCGGCATCGACGGCGTCGGCTCGGTCCGCCAGGGGAAGGTCTTCGACATCGAGCTCGACGGCGCCGACAAGGCCGCGGCCGAGGCCGCCCTCAAGGCGGCCTGCGAGAAACTCCTCGCCAACACCGTCATCGAGAACTACCGGGTCGAGATCGGAGCCTGACCGATGCGCGCCGCCGTCATCACCTTCCCCGGCTCGAATCGCGACGGTGACGTCGCCAAGGCTCTGCGCCAGGCGGGCGCCACGGTCGACCATGTCTGGCATGGCGACCATGAGCTGCCTGGTGGCACCGACCTCGTCGTCCTGCCCGGCGGCTTCTCCTATGGCGACTATCTGCGCTGCGGCGCCATCGCCGGCCGCGCCCACATCATGGACGCGACGCGGGCGCATGCGGCACGCGGCGGCCTCGTTCTCGGCATCTGCAACGGCTTCCAGATCGCCTGCGAGGCCGGCCTGCTGCCGGGCGTACTGGCCCGCAACGCCGATCTGAAATTCGTCTGCAAGCGCCAGCATCTCAAGGTCGAGCGCAACGACACCGCCTTCACCTCGGCCTATGCCAAGGGGCAGGTGATCGATGTCTGCATCGCCCATGGCGAGGGCAACTATATCTGCGACCCCGAGACGCTGGCCCGGCTCGAAGGCGAGGGACTCGTTGCCTTCCGCTATTGCGATGCGGATGGGAACGTGACTGCCGCGACCAATCCGAACGGCTCCCTCAACGGCATCGCCGGCATCTATTCGCCCGGCCGCAACGTGCTCGGCCTGATGCCGCATCCGGAGAATCTGATCGACGGCCTCGTCGGCGGCACCGACGGCCGCGGCATGTTCGAAAGCCTGGTCGGCGGCAAGAAGGCGGCCTGACCTGCGGCCGTCACTTCACCAGCGCCGCCGCCTTCGCCAGCATGCGTGACGCTGCCTGCCCGTCGAGCGGGCCGACATGCTTGTCGAGGATGCGCCCGTCCGGCCCGATCAGGAAAGTCTCGGGCACGCCGTAGACGCCCCAGTCGATCGCGGCGCGGCCGGCACTATCGGCACCGACGGCGGAATAGGGATTGCCGAGCGCGCCGAGGAAGCGGCGGGCGTTCTCGGCCTCGTCCTTGTAGTTGAAGCCGACGAGCTGGACCTTGCCCTGCTTCACCGCGGCTGAATCGGCCATGGCGACGAGGAAGGGATGCTCGACCCGGCAGGGCGCGCACCAGCTGGCGAAGACGTTGACGATCGTCGCCTTGCCCTTGGCGAGATCAGCCATGCCGAAGGCCGGCACAGGTTGGCCATCGCGCTGCAGGCCTTCGAGCGGCGCCAATGTGACCGCCGGGGCCGGCTTGCCGATCAGGGCCGAGGGCACCTTGCTGGCATCGCCCGAGAACAGCCCTTTGGCGAACACCGCCGCCAAGGCCGCGAAAACCAGCAGCGGGATCGCATAGAGCCAGGGCGACCGTCGCGGCGCTGAAACGGACGCCTCGCTCATGACGACGCTCCGCCACGACGACCGGCGCCGCGCTCTTCCAGCGCCGCCAGTGCACGCCGCTGCGCGCGCCGGTCGAGCAGGATCGCGGCGGCGAGACCGCCGAGTATCACGGCCGCAGCCAGATAGGCGGCGAGGATGAAGCCGGCATGGGGTCCGAGCACGTCCGTCATTGCGCCGCCTGCAGCGAGAGCCGGTCGAGCCGCTCGGCCTCGAAGATCGTCAGTGTGCGCACGCGCCGGCGCAGGATCTCGGCCTGCATGGCGGCGCAATGCAGCGCCAGCGCCAGCAGCGTGAAACCGATCGCGGTGATCACCAGCGGCCAGAGCATCGAGGAATGGATGGTCGGCCCGCCCAGCCGCAGCACCGAGGCCGGCTGATGCAATGTGCTCCACCAGTCGACCGAGAACTTGATGATCGGGATGTTGACGCAGCCGACCAGCGTCAGGATCGCGACGGCGCGGCCGGCCCGCGAAGGCTCGTCGATGGCCCGGCGCAGCGCGATCAGGCCGAGATAGATGAGGAACAGCACCAGCATCGAGGTCAGGCGCGCATCCCAGACCCAGTAGGTGCCCCACATCGGCTTGCCCCAGAACGACCCGGTCAGCAGGCAGATCAGTGCGAAGCAGGCGCCGATCGGCGCCGCCGCCTGCTGGGCGACGTCGGCGAGCGGATGGCGCCAGACCAATACGCCCAGCGCCGAGAGCGCCATCATCGAATAGAACATCAGCGCCAGCCAGGCCGCCGGCACATGGATGTACATGATCTTGATGGTCTCGCCCTGCTGGTAATCGGAGGGGGCGACGAACCAGACGAGATAGAAGCCGATGGCGAGCAGCAGCGCCGCCGCCCCCGCGAGCCAGGGCAGCAAGATGCTCGACAGGCGCATGAAGCGCGCCGGATTGGCCAGTTCGGTAAGGCTCGCCATGACGGTGGTGGCCGGCTCTGCTCTTCTTTCGACCAGTGAGCATGTAGCAATCGCCGGCCCGGCTCACAATCGAGGAGCGGTACCTGCGACGATGAGGCTAGCAAGGAGGCTAGTTCTTCTCCGGCACGGCCGACTCGTCGCCATCGACCTTGTCGAGGACGCTGAAGCTGCCCGAGCGAGCGCCGTCGGCGGCGACATCGAAGCCCTCGGCATTCAGGCCGCGCCTGAGCAATTCGCGGACGGCCGCGGCGCGGCTCGGCATCCGCTTCTCGAACCGCCAGTTCTCGACCGCACGGAGTTCGTCCGCGCTGAGCATGATCTGCAGACGTTCGCCGCGTTCCAAATCCGGCATGGCGCGCTCCATCGCGCTGGAAATGAGTAAGTGACTATATTTGCGCGAGTTACTCAACCGCAAGCGGCTGCGTCGCCGACGGCACCTTAGCGTCAAGCGACTCAAACTCCACTGACACAATCTACTAACTATCTAAAATTGTTATATTTTTTATTGAGCGCTACTCAGCTCGGGCGTAATATCGGGTCGTAGGAGGGATTGCCATGCTCATCACGCTATCCGATCCCATGCGACGCGACATCGAGACGGCCGTGCGCCTGGAGGCAGGTCAATCGCGGGTCGTCGACGTCTTCGGCGTCGCCGAAGACGTCCAGCGCCGTTTCATCGATGAGAATGTCGCGCTCGAAGACATCGCAGCCGCCGTCGCCCGATTGGCAACCCAATCTGGCTGCGCCCTGGAACTCGACCGGGGTGAATTGTCCGAGGTCTGACGCCTCAATCCGGCTGGCGCAACGCTGCCGCCGCCGCGACACTGCCAACCACGGCCGCCATCAGCGATAACGCAGCCAGGATCAGCAACGGGCTCTGCAGCGGCATCGGCCCGCGTGCCGCGTCCGAAGCCGAAACACCGAAGATCAGCACGGGCACGCACAGCGGCGCGACCAGGATCGGCAGGATCAGGCCGCCCCGCCGTAGGCTCGCGGTTAGTGCCGCGGCGCCCGCCCCGATGAAGCTCAGCGCCGGAGTTCCTAAAGCGAGGCTCGCGGTCAGTGGCAGGACGCTCTCCACCGGCAGCGCGACGAGCAGCCCGAGCAGCGGCGCGGCCAAGGTCAGCGGCAGGCCGGTCGTCAGCCAATGCGCCAGCGCCTTGGCGAGGACGGCGAGCTCGAGCGGCAGCGGCGCGCCGCGGATCAAATCGAGCGAGCCGTCCTCCTCATCAGCCTGGAACAGGCGGTCGAGCCCGATCAAGGTCGCCAGCAACGCCCCGAGCCAAAGGATCGCCGGGCCGATCCGCGACAGCAGGTTGAGGTCGGGCCCGAGCGCGAACGGAATCAGCACCACGACGGTCAGGAAGAAGACGAGCGCGAGCTCGCCGCCGCCGCCGGCCCGGACAGCCAAAGCAAGATCGCGCCTGAGGATGGCAAGGAAGGCGCCGGTCACGGGCCGATCCTGAGTTCGCGCGCGCCGTCGAGGCCGAGCGGGCCGTGGGTCGCCGCCAGGATCGCGCCGCCCGCCGCCAGATGTGCCTGCATGAGCTGCGACAGCATCGCCTGCGAGCCGATATCCAGTGCCGCCATCGGCTCGTCCAGCAGCCAGATCGGCCGCGACGCCACCAGGAGGCGTGCCAGCGCGACGCGCCGGCGCTGGCCGGCCGAGAGATAGCCGACCGGCAGCGACCCGGCATGCGGCAGGCCGACCGTCGCGAGCGCCTCGGCCGGGTCGAGGCCCGGCTGGCCAAGCAGATCCCGCGCGAAACGCAAATTCTCGGCCGCGGTCAGCGCGGTCTTGAGCCCGTCGCGGTGGCCGACCAGATGAACTGCCTCGGCCGGCGGCAGGTCGCCCTGCCCCTCGAGCTTGATCACCCCGGCTTCGGGCCGCAGGCGCCCGCACACCATGGCGATCAGGCTCGATTTGCCGGCGCCGTTGCGGCCGGTGAGCGCGATCGCCGTGCCATTTTCCAGGTGGAAGCTGACGTCGCCGAAGACCGCGCGCCCGCCGCGGCGGCAAGCGAGCCCTTCGGCTGTCAGGGCGAATTTCTGGAAAGGAATCTGCGTCACGCCGAGCCTGTCTTCCGAAGCGTCATGAGCTCTTCATCTGACGCATATCGAGCCTGTAGCGAGCTTCTTGGAATTGATCTATAGAACCCGTGGCTACGCCGCACGCCGATCCGGCGCGGGGCTCGGGCACTCCCGGGGCGGCGTGCGCGTCATGCGCAACAGGCCTTCGACCGGATTCATCCGCAAGGAGGGATTCGGCTCGTGACCGCAACCCCTTGATCAGGATGTAAGCCAAAATGGCCTCGCTCGATTCATTCAAGTGCCGCAAGACGCTGACCGTCGGCACGAAGAAATATGTCTATTACTCTCTCAAGGCTGCCGAGAAGAACGGCCTCGCCGGCATTTCCAAGCTGCCCTTCTCGATGAAGGTGCTGCTTGAGAACCTGCTGCGCTTCGAGGACGGCCGCTCGGTCACCAAGGCCGACATCGAGGCCTTCGTCGGCTGGCTCGACGACAAGGGCAAGGCCGGCAAGGAGATCGGCTTCCGCCCGGCGCGCGTGCTGATGCAGGACTTCACCGGCGTGCCGGCGGTGGTCGACCTCGCCGCGATGCGTGACGGCGTCGTCGCGCTCGGCGGCGATCCCAAGAAGATCAACCCGCTGGTGCCGGTCGATCTCGTCATCGACCACTCCGTCATCGTCGACGAGTTCGGCTCGCCCAAGGCCTTCAAGCAGAACGTCGATCTCGAATACCAGCGCAATGGCGAGCGCTACCGCTTCCTGAAATGGGGCCAGGGCGCCTTCGACAATTTCCGCGTCGTCCCGCCCGGCACCGGCATCTGCCACCAGGTCAACCTGGAATACCTCGCCCAGACCGTCTGGACGGCGAAGGAGAAGGTGAAGAGGGGCAAGAAGACCGAAACCGTCGAGGTCGCCTATCCCGACACCGTGGTCGGCACCGACTCGCACACCACCATGGTCAACGGCCTCGCCGTGCTCGGCTGGGGCGTCGGCGGCATCGAGGCCGAGGCCGCCATGCTCGGCCAGCCGCAGTCGATGCTGCTGCCCGAGGTGATCGGCTTCAAGCTCACCGGCAAGCTCAAGGAAGGCATCACCGCGACCGACCTCGTGCTGACGGTCACGCAGATGCTGCGCAAGAAGGGCGTCGTCGGCAAGTTCGTCGAGTTCTTCGGCCCCGGCCTCTACAATCTGACGCTGGCCGACCGCGCAACGATCGCCAATATGGGCCCCGAATACGGCGCCACCTGCGGCTTCTTCCCGGTCGACGCCGAGACGCTGAACTATCTGGAGACCACCAGCCGCAAGGCCGCCCGTGTCGCCCTGGTCGAGAAGTACTCGAAGGCCCAGGGGCTGTTCGCGACGCGCTCGACGCCCGACCCGGTCTTCACCGACACGCTCGAGCTCGACCTGAATACCGTCCAGGCCTCGATGGCCGGCCCGAAGCGTCCGGAAGGCCGCGCCGATCTCGGCGCGATCAAGACCGGCTTCGCCGCAGCGATGGATACGGACTACAAGAAGGGTGGCGAGCTCTCCCGCCGCGTCAAGGTCGAGGGTGAGAAGTTCGATCTCGGCCATGGCGACGTCGTCATCGCCGCCATCACCTCCTGCACCAACACCTCGAACCCGTCGGTGCTGATGGCTGCCGGCCTGCTCGCCCGCAACGCGGTGGCCAAGGGCCTCAAGGTCAAGCCCTGGGTCAAGACCTCGCTGGCCCCCGGCTCGCAGGTCGTGGCCGAGTATCTCGCCAAGGCCGGCCTGCAGAAGGACCTCGACAAGCTCGGCTTCAACCTGGTCGGCTTCGGCTGCACCACCTGCATCGGCAATTCCGGCCCGCTGCCGGCCCCGATCTCGAAGGCGATCAACGATCAGGGCCTGATCGCCGGCGCCGTGATCTCGGGCAACCGCAACTTCGAGGGCCGCGTCTCTCCGGACGTCCAGGCGAACTACCTGGCATCGCCGCCGCTGGTCGTCGCCTATGCGCTGGCAGGGTCCGTGCAGATCGACCTGACCACCGAGCCGCTCGGCATGGGCAAGGACGGCAAGCCGGTCTATCTCAAGGACATCTGGCCTTCCAACAAGGAGATCCAGGCCTTCATCGCCAAGAACGTCACCAAGGCGATCTTCAAGGCGAAGTATGCCGACGTCTTCAAGGGCGACGCCAACTGGCAGAAGGTCAAGGCTCCGACCGGCCAGACCTATGCCTGGGACGACAAGTCGACCTATGTCCAGAACCCGCCCTATTTTCGCGGCATGGGCAAGCAGCCGGCTCCGGTCACCGAAATCGTCGGCGCCCGCATCCTCGGCCTGTTCGGCGACAAGATCACCACCGACCACATCTCGCCGGCCGGTTCGATCAAGGCCGCCTCGCCGGCCGGTGCCTATCTCACCGAGCATGGCGTCGCCGTCGCGGACTTCAACCAGTACGGCACGCGCCGCGGCAATCATGAGGTGATGATGCGCGGCACCTTCGCCAATATCCGCATCCGCAATCACATGATGGGCCCGAACGGCCGCGAAGGCGGCTACACCATCCACTACCCCAGCAAGGAAGAGCTGCCGATCTACGACGCGGCGATGCGCTACCAGGCCGAGAAGGTGCCGCTGGTGATCTTCGCCGGCGTCGAATACGGCAACGGCTCGTCGCGTGACTGGGCCGCCAAGGGCACCAACCTGCTCGGCGTCAAGGCCGTGATCGCCCAGAGCTTCGAGCGCATTCACCGCTCCAACCTGGTCGGCATGGGCGTGGTGCCGTTCACCCTGCAGGAGGGCACGAGCTGGGCCTCGCTCGGCCTCAAGGGCGACGAGAGCGTGACGATCAAGGGTCTCGCCACCGTCAAGCCGCGCCAGACGCTCGAAGCCGAGATCACCTATGCCGATGGCAAGGTGAAGAAGGTTCCGATCCTCTGCCGCATCGATACGCTGGACGAGCTCGACTACTTCAAGAACGCCGGCATCCTGCACTACGTGCTGCGCGGCATCGCCGCCTAAGGCTCGGCGAGGACAATACTGGACGCCCGGCCAAAAGCCGGGCGTCTCTCTTTTGGTCGTGACGGTTGTCCTATCCTGCACGCAGGTGTAAGGGGGCGGTCACAGTCATCCTCGGCGGGGGGCTTGGGGCAGGCGCGGGGCGAACGCGCCCGGACGCCGTCCGCCATCATCATCCAAGACGGGAGCACCCGCATGTCCGCCACGTTCGAGACGGTCGCCGGCATCATTTCGGAAACTTGCGACATTCCTCGCGAGAAGATCACGCCCCAGAGCCACGCGATCGACGATCTCGGCATCGACTCCCTCGCCTTCCTCGACATCGCCTTTGCGATCGACAAGGCCTTCGGCATCAAGCTGCCGCTGGAGCAGTGGACCCAGGAGGTCAACGAGGGCAAAGCGCCGGCCGAGCAGTATTTCGTGCTCGAGAACCTGTGCAAGCGCATCGACGACCTCGTCGCCGCCAAGGCTGCCTGAGTAAATTGGCCGCCTGAGCGCATCCCGGCCCGTCGGGGCCGACGCTGGACGTTGAGACGCCGCAAGCGGGGCACGACCCCGATCGCGGCGAGACGGGTTGGAACCGCATGCGCCTCGAATATTTCGACATGATCGACAAGGTCGAGAGCTTCGATCCGGCGGCCAAGCGGATCCTGACCCGCTCGACCGTTCCGGCGACAAGCCCGGTCTTCGAGGGCCATTTTCCCGGCCACCCGCTCGTTCCCGGCGTCCTGCTGACCGAAACCATGGCGCAAGCCTCCGGTTATCTTCTGCTCGGGCTCAACGGCCTGACGCAGATGCCGTTCCTGATGATGGTCGACAAGGCGCGCTTCCGCACGTTCGTCGAACCGAATGCGGTGCTCGACGTCAGCGCCGAACTCGTCCACGAGGGCTCCGGTTACGCAGCGACCAAGGCGAAGATCGCCATCGCAGGCAAGCCGATCTGCGATGCCGAGCTGCGCTTTCGCCTGATGCCTTTCCCCGCCGATATGCGCACGCTGATGCAGAGCCGCATCGCCGCCATCGGTCTCTCCCCGGAGGCAGCCTGACATGGCCCGCGACGTCGTCATCACCGGCATCGGCCTTGCCTCCAGCCTCGGCGAGGGCGTCGAGGCGCACGCGCAGGCACTCGCGTCCGATACGGCCCCCGTCGTCGATACCCAGAGCTTCGCGCCCTACCCGCTGCATCCGCTGAAGCCACTCGAGCTCGACAAGCAGATCCCGAAGAAGTCCGACCAGCGCCAGATGGAACCCTGGCAACGCCTCGGCGTCTATGCAGCCGGCCTTGCCCTCGATGACGCCGGCCTGAAGGACGACGCGGAGGCCAAGAGCCAGCTTCAGGTCATCGTCGCGGCCGGCGGCGGCGAGCGCGACCACGCGGTCGATGCCGCCATCCTGGCCGGCCTGCGCAACGCCAACCAGCCCGGCGCCTTCCTCAACGAGCGGCTGATGGGTGATCTCAGGCCGACGCTGTTCCTGGCCCAGCTTTCCAACCTGCTCGCCGGCAATATCGGCATCGTCCACGGCATCACCGGCGCCTCGCGCACGCTGATGGGCGAGGAACAGGCCGGCGTCGACGCGATCCGCACCGCTCAGGCCCGGATCGCGGCCGGCCAGGCCGACATCATCCTCGTCGGCGGCGCCTACAATGCCGAGCGCCGCGACATGCTGCTGCTGTTCGAGCTCGGCGGCTTCCTGCGCTCTGCCGATTTCGCACCGGTCTTCGCTCGCAGCGAGGCGCCCGGCATGATCACCGGGAGCGCCGGCGCCTTCCTCGTGCTCGAAGCGGCCGAGCGCGCCGCGGCGCGCGGCGCCAGGGCGCATGCGCGCCTCAGCCATGCCGGCGCTCATCGCAGCCGCCGCCAGCCCGGCTCGGTCGCCAAGGCACTCGACGAACTTCTTTCCGGCTTCGGCCCGATCGCCGCCGACGCGCTGGCGATATCGGCTGCGACCGGCTGCGCCGAAATCACCGACGAAGAAGCCGCCGCCATTGCCAAGGCCGCGCCAGGCGCGCGCCGCATCGCCACCGGCGACCTCGTCGGCCATTCCGTCGAAGCCGCCTTCCCGGTCTCGGTCGCGCTCGCCGCAGCCGCGCTCTCGACCGGCGCGGCAAACGAGGCCATCGTCACCGGCGCCGCCCATTGGCGCGGCGAGGGCGCTGCCCGTCTGGTCAAGGCGTGAGGAGAGGCGTCATGGGTGCAAACCATCGGGACAGCCAGGGCCGGCCGATCGTCGCCGTCACCGGCCTCGGCATCGTCACCTCGCTCGGCCAGGGCAAGGACGCAAACTGGGAGGCCCTGACCGCGGGCCGCTCCGGCATCCACCGCATCGAGCGCTTCCCGACCGACGGCCTGCGTACCACCATCGCCGCGACCGTCGACTTCCTGTTCGATGACCCCTTCGCCGCCCCCGAGCTCTCCGAGAAGCTCGCAACGCTCGCCGCTGAGGAAGCCGTCGCGCAGAGCGGCCTAGGCGCAGACGGCGATTTCCCAGGTGAGCTCTTCATGGCGGTGCCGCCGGTCGAGATGGAATGGCCGCAGAAGCAGGAACTGGCCCAAGCCGTCGAGGGTGAGACCGACTATGACGCACTGCTGCGCGTCGCCGCCCGCCACAAGCACAAGGCGATGCATGAGCTCTTCCTGTTCGGCGGCGTCGCCGAGCACATCGCCGAGAAATTCGGTACCAAGGGTTCGCCGATTTCGCTCTCGACCGCCTGCTCCTCGGGCGCGACAGCGATCCAGATGGGCGTCGAGGCGATCCGTAGAGGCGAGACAGAGGCCGCGCTCTGCATCGGCACCGATGGCTCGGTCCATGCCGAGGCGCTGATCCGATTCTCGCTGCTCTCGGCCCTCTCGACCCAGAACGATCCGCCGGAGGCCTCCGCCAAGCCGTTCTCGAAGAACCGCGACGGCTTCGTCATGGGCGAGGGCGCCGGCGCGCTGGTGCTGGAGGACTATGACCACGCTCTGGCGCGGGGCGCCACCATTCTCGGCATCGTCGCCGGCTGCGGCGAGCGTGGCGACGGCTTCCACCGCACCCGCTCGAGCCCGGACGGCAAGCCGGCGATCCTCGCCATGCAGGATGCCCTCGCCGACGCCGGACTCACCCCCGACGACGTCGACTATATCAATGCCCACGGCACTTCGACGCCGGAGAACGACAAGATGGAGGCGATGAGCTGCTCGGCCGTCTTCGGCGAGCGCATGGCGAGGCTCCCGATCTCCTCGAACAAGTCGATGCTCGGCCATACGCTCACCGCGGCCGGCGCGGTCGAGGCGGTGATCTCGCTATTGACCATCGCCAATGGCCGGATACCGCCGACGATCAACTATAACACGCCCGATCCGGCGATTGCGCTCGACGTCATCCCGAATGAGGCCCGCGACGCCAAGGTGCGTACTGTTCTGTCGAACTCCTTCGGCTTCGGCGGCCAGAACACCTGCCTCGTCCTGACGGCGGGGCCGAACTCAGCATGACCAGGGTTCTCGTCACCGGCGGCGCCAAGGGCGTCGGCGCCGCGATCGTGCGGGCTCTCGTGGCCGCTGGCCACGATGTCGATTTCACCTACCGTTCTTCGGGCGATCAGGCGCAGGCCCTCGCTGCGGAGATCGCAGAAGCCGTGCCCGGTCGCTCGGTGCGCGCTTTGCCGCTCGATCTCTCCGACAAGGCCGCGCTCGACGCCTTCTGCGAGCAATGCGAAGGCGAGACCTGGTTCGGCCTCGTCCACAATGCCGGCCAGCCCTATGACACGCTCGCCGCCATGCTGGTGCAGGACAAGGCCGAAGCCGCGATGCAGGTCAACTTCTGGGCCTTCACCCGCCTCGCCAAGAGCCTGATGCGCGGCATGATCCGCGCGAAGGAAGGCCGCATCGTCGCGATCGGCTCGGTCGCGGCGCTACGCGGCAATCCCGGCAATGCCGCCTATGCGGCATCCAAGGGCGCGCTGATCTCCTATGCCAAGACGCTCGCGGTCGAGACCGGCAAGCGCGGCGTCACCGTCAACGTGATCGCGCCGGGCTTCGTCGATACCGACATGATGGCGCCCTATGCCGCCTATCGCGACAAGATGGAAAGCCAGATCCCGGCCGGTCGCTTTGCCAGACCGGAGGAGGTCGCCGGCCTCGCCGCCTTCCTGCTGAGCCCGCCGGCCGCCTACATCACCGGCACGGTCCTGCCGATCGATGGCGGCCTGACCGCCCATCTCGGCGTGCACCGTTAAAGGGCTCTCCAGCGCTTCACGTGAAACATGGTAAACGCGCGATGCTTGGCGCTGCGCCGCGAACCGTCTATGTTCATTGTGAACCGGAGTGAACCAGCATGACGGCAGCCTTCACCATCCGCCTCGACGACGAGACCCTTGCCAAGCTCGATGCGCTGGCGGCCGACACCGACCGCTCGCGCAACTGGCTCGTGGCGAAAGCGATCCAGGACTATGTCGAGCTGAATGCTTGGCAGATCCAGCGGATCAAGGAAGGCATCGCCGAAGCCGACCGAGGCGAATTCGCGACTGACGAAGAACTCGACGCAATCGAAGCCAAGCTGCAAGCCATGATCAACGCCGGTCGATGAAAGTCATCTGGACGGCCCGCGCCCGGGTCGAGCTTGATGACATCGCGGACTATGTCGCGCCGATCAGCGCCTCAGCCGCTTTGGCTCTCGTGCGCCGCCTCAGGCAGGCGGGAAAACAGCTCGGCGAGCACCCCCATACGGGAAGGCCGGGTCGTGTCGACGGGAGCCGTGAGCTCGTCGTGAACGGAACGCCCTATATTCTACCCTATCGCGTTCGCGACGGACGCGTCGAAATCCTCGCGGTCCTGCACGCCTCCCGGCAATGGCCGGACCAGCTTTGAAAGAACAAGACCGATGCTCTCGCTCCAGCTCCATGGCGACCGCGATCTCCGCCTCGAACAGATCGAGCCGCCGCCCCCGCCCGCTCCCGGCGAGGTCCAGATCCGTGTTCGTGCCGTCGGCCTGAACTATCTCGACCTCTGGGGCTTCCGCGGCATGGCCTTCGCCAAGCGCAAGATGCCGCAGGCGGCCGGCGTCGAGGCGGCCGGCGAGGTCGTCGCGGTCGGCGAGGGCGTCTCGCGCTTCCGCGAGGGCGATACGGTGACGATGTACGGCGCCGAGACCTGCGGCCACTGCAAGGCTTGCCGCGAAGGCCGCGACAATCTCTGCGAGAACGTCGCCGGGATCATGGGCTTCCACATCGACGGCTTCGCCCGCGAATTGATCAACCGCCCAGAGCGGCTGGTGGTCAAGGCGCCGAAGGGGGTCTCCTTCGAGGAGGCCGCATGCGCCCCGATCGGCTTCGGCACGGTCCAGCACATGCTGTTCGACAATGCCAGGCTCGAGCCTGGCGAGTCCGTCCTCGTCCATGCCGGCGGGTCCGGCATCGGCACCGCGGCGATCCTGATGGCCAAGGCGATCGGCTGCACCGTCTACACCACCGTCGGCGATGACGAGAAAGGCGAGAAGGCCAAGGCTCTCGGCGCCGATTTCGTCGTCAACTACAAGACCGAACGCTTCGAGGGCGAGGTCCGGCGCCTGACCAAGCGCAAGGGCGTCGACGTCGTCTTCGAGCATGTCGGCGCCGACACCTGGAACGGCTCGCTGCTCTGCCTGAAGCGCGGCGGCCGGCTCGTTACCTGCGGCGCGACCTCCGGCGCCTCGACGACGATGAACCTGATGCAGCTCTTCCAGCAGCAATACCGCATCACCGGCTCCTTCGGCTGCCGGATCGAGAACATCGCGCAGTCACTGGAGAAGATGGCCGGCGGGATGAAGCCGGTGATCGATTCGGTCTTCCCGCTCGCCGAGTTCGAGCAGGGCCTCGCCCGGATCGAAGGCCGCAAGGTCTTCGGCAAGGTCATCGTCACGCTCTGAGCGCCCCTTTGAGTCGGCGCGACTTGACGCGCCGGCCACAATCCCGCAAGTCGCGCCGCAATGGCGAGGTCCGGCCCGGACGCTGCGCCGACGGACCGGGCTGGGATTTTGAGGAAGCTGAAGCAATTTGCGACGCGCATCGGCGCTGCGCTGATGATCGGGCTTATCCGCACGATCTACGCCTTCCTGCGCGCGCTTGGACCGGAGCGCGCCTCAGATCTCGGTGGCTGGCTCATGCGCAGCATCAGCCCGCTGATCCCGGTCAACCGCGTCGCCTATGCCAATGTCCGCGCCGCCTTCCCGGGTATCGTCGATGCAGAGGCACGGCGTATCGTCCGGGGCGGCTGGGAGAATCTCGGTCGCACCGTCGCCGAATATGCCCATCTCAAGACGCTGTTCGATTACGACTATCACAATCCCGATCCGAACGGCCGGATCGAGGTCGTCGGCATCGAGCATTTCATCGCGCTGAAGGACGACGACAGGCCAGGCCTGATCTTCTCGACGCATCTCGCCAACTGGGAACTGCCGGCGATCTGCGCGGCAACCTACGATCTCGACACCACCGCCGTCTTCCGCGCGCCGAACGATCCGGCGATCGCCGCCGTCGTCCATGAGATCCGCTCCAGCGCGATGGGCGGGCTCGCCGCCGCCAAGCAGGGCGCCGCCTTCGCCATGCAGGGCGTGCTCGAGAATGGCGGCCATCTCGGCATGCTGATCGACCAGCATTTCACCCGGGGCGTGGTGGTGCCTTTCCTCGGCCGGCCGGCGCTAACCAACCCGATCCTCGGCAAGTTCGCCCGCCGCTTCGAATGCCCGGTCCATGGCGTGCGCGTCATCCGCCTGCCGAACCGGCGCTTCCGCATCGAGTTGACGCCACCGCTGGACCTGCCGCGCGATGCCAACGGCGAGATCGACGTCACCGGCGCCATGGCGATGATGACCGCCGTGGTCGATGGCTGGGTCCGGGAACATCCCGAACAGTGGCTCTGGATGCACCGGCGCTGGCGCCCGAACCTGATCAGCGCCGAGGCGTTGGCACGTTTTCGCGATCAGGCGCCACAGAAGCCTGTTTTCAAGGCAACGTGATTTCCAATTGAGTGGAGAGTAGCGCTTTTGGTAACCGCCTGCTTCTATACAGGCGTCGAGTTCGAATGATGGTCCGCCACACCAGCAACATCGCTGCTGCCGTTGCTTTCCTGCTCCTCGCAGGTGCCCCGGCGCATGCCCAGCAGCCGGCGGTGCGCCCGCAGGCGGTGGTCGAGCTTTTCACCAGTCAGGGCTGCTCGTCCTGCCCCGCGGCGGACGCGCTCTTCACCGAGCTCGCCAAGGACCCCAGGCTGATCACCCTGACCCTGCCGGTGACCTATTGGGACTATCTCGGCTGGAAGGACACGCTCGGCCAGGAGGTTTTCAGCAAGCGCCAGAAGCTCTACGCCAAGGCGCGCGGCGACGGCCAGATCTATACGCCACAGGCAGTGGTCAACGGCGCTGCCCATATCGTCGGCTCCGACAAGGGCGGCATCGACAAGCTCGTCCAGGAGCAGGGCAAGAGCGGCTTTACGGTCAAGGTCGACCTGTCCGAGGCGGATGGCGCGCTGCGTGTCGCTCTGGGCCAGGCGCCTTTCGCGAGCGAGAAGCCGGCCGTCGTCTGGCTGCTGCAAGTCAGCCGAACCGCTACCGTGCCGATCGAGCGCGGCGAGAATACCGGCAAGACCGTGACCTATGCCAATGTGGTGCGCGGCATCAGCAGGATCGGCGAATGGAACGGTCAGGCTGCGACCCTGAGCGTGCCGCTGGAGGCCGTCCGCTCCGCCGCAAAGGCCGATTCTTACGTCGTGCTGGTCCAGGCCGATCTCTACGCCCGCCAGAGCGCCATCCTCGGCGCCGCGCGCGGTCCGGCCAAGTAAGCAGCCGAAGTAGGCGGTCCTACAGAATCACCACCTTGTTCGGCAGCTCGTCGACATCGTCGGCGGCCGGTGGCGCATGGGCGGCGAGTACGGCGCCGACATCGCGCACCGCCGCGATCAGACCTTCGCGCAAAGCATCCTGCGCCGCAGCCGCCAGCAGCGGCTCGACGATCTTCTGCCAAGCCTCGCCATCGACCTTGGCCGAGATTCCGGCATCGGCGACCACCTCGGCATAACGCTCCTGCACGGCGATATAGAGCAGCACGCCGGTGCGCCCCTGCGTCAATGTCAGCCCCCGAGCCGTGAATTCGCGCAGCGCCGTCTCATGCGCCTGCCGGCGCTTGACGAAACCGGGGACGAAGCGCCCGCCGCGGCCATACCAGAGCAGCGTCGCGAGCAGCAGCGCTGCGGCGATCAACTGGGCCAGGAAGATGCTGGCCGCGCTCAGATTCGTGATCAGCAGGAACGGCCAGGGCACGAACAGGGAAAGCGCCAGCGCCAGCACCAGTGGCACCGCGACATAGCTGCCGGCGGCGCGGTCGACGACGACGACGATCTCGCCGGAGGTCTGCTGTTCGGCCTCGCGCACGGCCTCGGCGATGGCGTCGCGATCATCGGAATGCAGCATCTCACCAGTCCCCCGAAGCCCCGCCACCGCCGGACGAGCCGCCCCCGCCCGAGAAACCGCCCGAGCTCGAGCCGCCTCCCCAACCCGAGCTCCAGCCGCCCGAGGAGGAGCCGCCGCTCCAGCCCGAGCCTCCGGAGGGCGGCAGAACGATCCAGCGTCCGTCCCGCGTCCGGTGCCGGCGTGCCCCGCCCGAGGAACGGCCGAGCTCGCGCATGAAGCTGACAATCAGGATGAACACGATGATCATGACAAAAATCACCGCGGCGGTCTCGGTCCAGGAGGATTCGTCGCTGCGAATCTGGGCGCGCCGCTGCCATTCCTCGGCATCGCCCGCCAGGATCGAGAGGATCGCATCGACGCCGCCCTCGATTCCGCCCGCGAAATCGCCGTTCTTGAATTTGGGCGCGACCGCGGTGGTGATGATCACCTTGGAGAGCGCGTCGGTCAGCGCCCCTTCCAGCCCGTAGCCGACCTCGATGCGCACCTTGCGCTCGTTCGGCGCGACGATGAGCAGGACGCCGTTGTTCTTCGCCTTGTCGCCGAGCTTCCAGGCCCGGAACAGGCCGTTGGCGAACTCCTCTATGGGGTAGCCTTGGAGCGAGGGCAGGGTCGCGACCACGACCTGGTCGCTGGTCTTCTCCTCATGCGCGCGGAGCTTCTGCTCGATCCGGCTGAAGGCCTCGGCATCCAAAAGGCTCGAGTTGTCGACGATACGGCCGGTCAGTGCCGGATAGTTCGGCTCGGCGGCGATGGCGAGGAGGGGGGAAAGGAGGCAGAAGAGCAGGACAGCGAGCCGGATGAAAGCCGTCATGCTCGGGCCTGACCCGAGCATCTCCTGATCGAGATTCTCGGATCTACGCTTCGCTCCGTCCGACAATGACGGCATGTCGACGGCTGCAGAGACCCGGACCACGCAGGATCACACGCTCAGAACTTCACCGCCGGCGGCCGTTCGGCTCCTGCCGTCGCCGAGAAGCTCTCCATCGGCTTGGCCCCCCAGAACAGGCGAGCCCAGATCACCCCCGGGAAGGTCCGGATCTCCGTATTGAAGGCCTGCACCGCCTGGATGTAGTCGCGCCGGGCGACCGCGACGCGGTTCTCGGTGCCTTCGAGCTGCGACTGCAAGGCCAGGAAGTTCTGGTTCGACTTCAGTTCGGGATAGCGCTCGACCGTCACCATCAGGCGCCCGAGCGCACCGCTGAGCTGGTTCTGCGCGTCCTGGTATTCCTTGAACTTGGCGGGGTCGGTGATCGTGGAGGCATCGACCTTGACCTGCGTCGCCTTGGCGCGCGCCTCGATCACCTGGGTCAGGACCTCCCGCTCCTGCTGGGCATAGCCCTTCACCGTCTCGACCAGGTTCGGGATCAGATCGGCGCGGCGCTGATACTGGTTCTGCACCTCGCCCCAGGACGCCTTGGCCTTCTCCTCCAGCGTCGGCACGTTGTTGTAGCCGCAGCCCGCCAGAACCAGGCCGAACAGCCCGATCAGCAGCATGACGAGGGGACGGCGAATTGCCGGAGACTGCGTGAGCACCATGACGAACCCCTTCGGCGTAGGCGAACAAATCAGGAGGCCGACCATAGCCGCGCCGCCCGGCAGAGCAAACCAGCGCCGCAAGCATGGCGCGCAAGCCGGCAAGCGCGCTAGTCTGCGCGGCAATCGAAGAGGACAGGACCATGCTGCATACATCGTCCGCATTCGGTAGCCGCTCGCTCATCGCTCTCGGCCTTTGGCTCGCCGCTGCAACCGCAGCCCCGGCCCAGACCATGGCGCCCGCGCCCGAAGCTGCGACCGGCCGCACCGCCAAGACACTCGGCACGGCGCAGCGCTACATGGCCGCTGCCGCCAATCCGCTCGCCGCCGCGGCCGGTCGCGAGATGCTGCGGGCCGGCGGCAGCGCCACCGACGCGGCGATCGCGATCCAGCTCGTGCTCAACCTGGTCGAGCCGCAGAGCTCAGGCATCGGCGGCGGCGCCTTCTTCGTCTATTGGGACGAGGCCGGCCGGCAGATGACCACGCTCGACGGCCGCGAGACCGCGCCGAAGGCGGCCAGGCCCGAGCGCTTCCTCGGCGCCGACGGCAAGCCGATGAAGTTCGTCGATGCCGTGGTCGGCGGCCGCTCGGTCGGCGTGCCCGGTACGGTCCGGCTGCTCGAGGAGGCGCATAAGCGCTGGGGCAAATTGCCCTGGGCCGAGGTTTTCGCCCCGGCGATCAGACTGGCCGAGGAGGGCTTTGCCATCTCGCCGCGTCTTAACGGGCTCCTCGCCCAGGAAACGAATCTCGGCAAGGATGCCCGGGCCGCCGCCTATTTCTACGAGGCCGACGGCAAGCCCAAGCCGGTCGGCGCGATCCTGAAGAACCCGGCCTTCGCGACGACGCTGCGCGCCATCGCCGGGCGCGGTGCCGACGCCTTCTATGAGGGTGCGATTGCAGAGGACATCGTCGCGACGGTGACCGGCCATGCAACCAATCCCGGCGACATCACGCTGGACGACCTTGCCGCCTACAAGGTCGAGGAGCGCGCCCCGGTCTGCGGCCGCTATCGCGCCTATACGCTCTGCGGCATGGGCCCGCCGAGCTCGGGCGCGGTCGCCGTGCAGCAGATCTTGGGCATGCTCGAGACCAAGGACATTGCTCGTGCCGGAGCGGGCGCGGAAGCCGCCCACTGGTTCGCCGAAGCCGGGAAGCTCGCCTTCGCCGACCGGGCGCTCTATCTCGGCGACCCCGCCTTCGTCAGCGTGCCCATCTCCGGTCTGATCGACGAGGAGTATATCCGTGAGCGCGCAAAACTGATCAGCCCGGACAAGGCGATGGCCAAGGCCAGCGCCGGCACCCCGCCGAACAAGCGCGCTTTCCTGTTTGCGCCCTCGGATGGCGTCGAGAACGGCACCAGCCATATCTCGGTGATCGACGCTGCCGGCAATGCCGTCTCGATGACGACGACCATCGAGGACGGCTTCGGCTCGCGCCTGATGACGAAGGGCGGCTTCCTGCTCAACAACGAGCTGACCGATTTCTCGTTCGCGCCGACCGAGGACGGCAAGCCGGTCGCCAACCGGGTCGAGCCCGGCAAGCGCCCGCGCTCCTCGATGGCGCCGACCATCGTCTTCGATGCCTTTGGCCGGCTTTATGCCGTCACCGGCTCGCCCGGCGGCAGCCAGATCATCGGCTATGTCGCCAAGACGCTGGTCGCCCTGCTCGACTGGAAGATGGACCCGCAGCGCGCCGTCGATCTCGCCAATTTCGGCAACCGCAACGGGCCGACCGAGCTCGAGAAGGGGAGCGAAGCGGAAAACTGGAAAGCCGCGCTGGAAGCCAGGGGCCACGAGATCAGGCTGATCGAGATGACCTCCGGCATCCAGGCCATCGTCAAGACGCCGGAGGGCTATCTCGGCGGCGCCGACGGACGGCGTGAGGGCGTGGCGATCGGCGATTGAGGCCGTCATTCTCGGACGGAGCGAAGCGAAGATCCGAGAATCTCAGGACGAGAACGCGATACTTGGAACCCCATCCGGCCCGAGATGCTCGGGTCAAGCCCGAGCATGACGCGCAAGGTCAGGCCTGACGCTGCGGCTCGCGCTTCTCCCCGCCCGCCCCGCGCCCGGCGATCAGCCAGTAGACGAAGCCGGTGGCGGTGCCGACCAGGAAGAGCGCCGCCACGACCTGCATCTCGCCGGCGCGCGGCGCCCTGGCCATGCCGAGCATGGCGAGCGGCAGCAGGGCGGCCAGCAGGCCGGTGAGCCCGCTCTGGATCAGGCCGCTGCGGAAGCGGAACAGCTCGGACGCGATTGCGACCAGCACCACCGGCAGGACCAGGATGGCGAAGCCGAGCCGGCCGAGCAGGGAAAACGCCGCCTCCGCCGTCGGGCCGGGATCGAAGCCGCGCTCGGCCTGGTCGAACAGCGCCGAGATCAGCCGGTCGAAGCCGCCGCCGATCAGCAGGCCGAGATCCGGCGAGGCGACGCCGGCGATCAGCAGGGCGACCAGGCCCGAACCGATCGCGAAGAGCAGCGCGAACGGGATCAGCAGCAGCCAGCGCAGCATGTCAGTGGGTCGCCACGGCCGTCGCGGTGTCGACCTCGCCCTGCTCCAGCATCAGCCGGGCGCGAGCCGAGAGCTTCTCGGTCTCGCTCTTGAGCTGGCCGCAGGCGGCGAGGATGTCGCGCCCGCGCGGGGTGCGGACCGGCGAGGCATAGCCGGCCTTGAACACGATCTCGGAGAAGCGCTCGATCCGCTCCCAGTCCGAGCACTCGTAGCGCGTGCCGGGCCAGGGGTTGAACGGGATCAGGTTGATCTTGGCCGGGATGCCTTTGAGCAGGCGCACCAGCTCGCGCGCCTCGGCAGCGCTGTCGTTGACGCCCTTGAGCATGACGTATTCGAAGGTGATGCGTTTGGCGTTCGACAGGCCGGGATAGTTGCGGCAGGCCTCGAGCAGGTCCTTGATCGGGTACTTCTTATTGAGCGGCACCAGCTCGTTGCGCAGGTCGTCGCGCACCGCATGCAGAGAGATCGCCAGCATCGTGCCCATCTCGTCGCCGAGCGGACCGATCTGCGGCACCACGCCCGAGGTCGAGACGGTGATGCGCCGGCGGCCGAGGGACAGGCCCTGGTCGTCGGTGATCACGCCGATCGCATCGCGCACGCCGTCGAAATTGTAGAGCGGCTCGCCCATGCCCATGAAGACGATGTTCGAGACGAAGCGCCCGCCATCATTGGGAACGAAGGCGCCGTCGGGCGCGCTGCGGTTGGGGAAATCGCCGAGCCGGTCGCGCGCCACCATCAGCTGCGTGACGATCTCTTCCGTGGTGAGGTTGCGCACGAGCCGCTGCGTGCCGGTATGGCAGAAGGTGCAGGTCAGCGTGCAGCCGACCTGGCTGGAGACGCAGAGCGTGCCGCGGTCGACCTCGGGGATGTAGACGCACTCGATCTCGGCACCGCGATCGCGCGGACCGGTCGGCGCCATGCGCAGCAGCCATTTGCGGGTGCCGTCGCTGGAGATCTGCTCGGCGGTGACCTCCGGCAGGTCGAGCGAGAAGCGCTCGGCGAGCTGCGCGCGCAGGCCCTTGCCGATCGTCGTCATCTCCGCGAAGTCGCGGACGCCGTAGTGGTAGATCCAGTTCCAGAGCTGGCCGACGCGCATGCGCCGCTCCTTCTCGGGAACGCCGATCTCGGCCAGGGCCGCATCCAGGCCGGCGCGCGTGCGCCCAGCCAAGGAAGGCCGCCGCATAACAGGTTCAGCCGCCGGAAGGGCGGCTTCAGCAACAGAGAGATTCATCGGAACTCGGCTCGCAGCGGGCGTGTCCCGCCCGGAATTGGCCGCCTCATAGCACGAGCGCGGCCGATCGCGAAATGATCCTACTTGCAGGCGTCCTCGGCCCGCTTGACGATCTGCGAGATGCCGGCGAGCGAATACTTGTCGCTGGTCGGGTTGCCGCGCTTCGAGGTGCCCTTGATCTCGAGCCCCGAGCCCTTGCGCAGCGCATCGAGCATGCGGCCTTCCTCGGCGGGGTTCTTCAGCCAGACATTCTGGCCCTTGGCGACCAGCGCGAAGCGCTCGCTGCCGATGATCGCCTGATGCTCGACGTCTTCCTTGAGGTCGAAATTCATCACGAGGCTGATCTCGTTGCGCACGCCTTCGCCGGGGCGGCTGGAGATGAACAGCAGGCCCTCGACATCCTTAAGATTGGCAGGGATGCGGGTTTCGGCCTTGGACAAAGCGTAGCAGATCTTGGAGCGGCCCTGCTGCGAGGAGAAGGCCTGCCATTTGCCGGCGGTTTCGAGCAGCAGCGCCTGGCCCTGCCCTCCGGCCGCGGCCGTCTTGGCCGGCGCCGGCTTGCTCGCGGCGCGCTGGGCCAGCGCCGGGGCGCTTGCAAGAGTCAGAGCCGCCAAGGCGAGCAAGGCAGCGGCCAGAGCCGGGCGGCAGACGGAAGAGGGAGCCGAAATGCGAATCATGGATCGCCAGTAACCAACAAAAACGTTAACGCCGAATGGACAATGCGCGGGATCGGCGATCCGGATTGACGCGACGCGACGGATAGGATGTCACGATCCTGGCGAAAATGCGAACGTCCGCTGCAGGTTGCCCGATCGGACGACGCCTTCTGCTTCAATAGTTTAGAGCACGCTGCGCCCGGTTCCGTTCGGCTTCGGGCTGTGCCAGCCTTCTGCGGATGCGAGAGAAGCGACCGGACGGGATGGAGGATCGATGAAGGCGCTGCTGTGCGAAGCTCTGGGGCCGGCCGAGACCCTGGTGATCCGCGACCTGCCCGAACCGGAGCCGGGACCCGGCGAGATCGCGATCCGGGTCAGGGCCGCCGCGCTCAATTTCTTCGACACTCTGGTGATCGAGGGCCGCTATCAGGTGAAGCCGCCGCTGCCCTTCTCGCCCTCGGCCGAGTGCGCCGGCGTGGTCAGCGCCGTCGGCGAAGGTGTCTCCGACTGGCAGGTCGGCGAGCGCGTCGCCGCCTGGCTCGGCTATGGCGCGGCCCGCGAGACCGTCGTGGTTCCAACTCAGGCTGCGATCCGGATTCCCGACAAGCTGAGCGATCACCAGGCCGCCGGCCTCTTCGTCACCTATGGCACGGCGCTGCACGGCCTGATCCAGCGCGGAGAGATCAGGCCGGGCGAGACGCTCGCCATCCTGGGCGCCGCCGGCGGCGCCGGCCTTGCCGCAGTCGAGATCGGCGCCCTGCTCGGCGCGCGCGTGATCGCCTGCGCCTCCTCTCCGGACAAGCTCGCGCTCGCCCGTGAGCATGGCGCGCAGGACGGGCTGGACTATGCCGCAGACGACATTCGGGCTGGCTTGCGGCGCCTTGCTCCCAATGGTCTCGACGCGCTCTACGACACGGTCGGCGGCGAACTGGCGGAGCCGGCCCTGCGCTCGATGGGCTGGGGCGGCCGCTATCTCGTCGTCGGTTTCGCCGGCGGCGAGATCCCGAAGATCCCGCTCAACCTCCTGCTGCTGAAAGGTTGCGACCTGCGCGGCGTCTTCTGGGGCGACTTCGTCCGGCGCGATCCGGCCGGCCACCGCGCCAACATGGAGCGCCTGCTCGCCTGGGCAGCCGCCGGCCAGATCCGCGCCCATGTCCATGGCGCCTATCCGCTCGAGCGGGCGGCGGAAGCACTAGCGCTGATCGCCGGCCGAAAAGTCCAGGGCAAGGTGGTATTAGTTCCCTGAACTCCCGGGTCGTCCCGGGCGACCGCAGGGAGACCCGGGATCCATTCCGGAACCTTTATTGGAAAGGCTCAGGAATGGATCCCGGATCAGCGCGGCTTCGCCGCTTGTCCGGGATGACCACAGAGTTGGAAGACGCTCACAGATCGGCCAGCATCTCCTTGGCCTTGTCGCGATGTTGCTGCGTGATCGAGCCCGCGACGGCAGCGAGCGCCGCCGCGATCACCGCGGCATCATCGGTGAAGCCGAGCAGGGGCATGACGTCGGGGATCGCATCGAGCGGCAGCACGAAATAGCCGAGTGCCGCGAGCAGCGTCAGCTTGACCCGCCGCGGCGTCGAAGGATCGCGCGTGCAGACCCAGGCCGCGAGCAGATCCTCGGCGAATGGGATGCGCTTCGCCACCCGCTTCAGCCGGCCGATGAATTCGGACCCGAAGCGCGCCTCGTCACGCAGGCTCTTGCGAATCGACGCCATCTCGTCGGGTGTGAAACGCTGGCCGAAGCCGAAGCTGTCGCTCATTCCTCTCTCCCTTGGCGCGCCAGATCTCTAGCCCGCCATCGATGCGAAAATGTGGCCCCGCATGAAGGGCTGCACAAGGGACCGACTCAGAATCGCACGCCGACCCCCCTTGGATGGCGAGCATCGCGCCTCTAAAGCCGATGCAGCAATGTCAAAAGACGCGAGGGACGCCATGAAGCTCGACTCCTCCATCGCCGCCATCGTCACCGGCGGTGCCTCCGGCCTCGGCGAGGGCACGGCCCGCATGCTCGCCAGCCATGGCGTCAAGGTCGCCCTGTTCGACCTCAACGCCGAGCGCGGCGAGGACGTCGCCAGGGAGATCGGCGGCCTGTTCTGCGCCTGCGACGTCACCAGCGAGGAATCGGTCGATGCCGCCCTGCAGAAGGCGCGCGCCGCCCATGGCGTCGCCCGCATCGTCGTCAACTGCGCCGGCATCGCGCCGGGTCGCCGCGTCGTCTCGAAGAAGCGCGACACCGGCGAACTCGTGGCCCACGACCTCGCCACCTTCGAGAAGGCGGTCGCGATCAACCTGACCGGCACCTTTCGCCTGATCGCCAAATCGGCGGTGGCGCTCGCGGCGCTCGATCCGGTCACCGAGGATGGCAGCCGCGGCGTCTTCGTCTGCACGGCGTCCGTCGCCGCCGAAGACGGCCAGATCGGCCAGGCCGCCTATGCCGCCTCCAAGGCCGGCGTCGTCGGCCTGACCCTGCCGGTCGCGCGCGATCTCGCCGGCGTCGGCATCCGCATCGTCACAATCATGCCCGGCCTGTTCGAGACGCCGATGTTCGCCGGCCTTCCCGACGAGGCCCGCGCCTCGCTCGCCGTCTCGGTGCCGCACCCCTCGCGCCTCGGCCGGGCCTCGGAATACGCCGCCCTGGTCAAGAGCATCGTCGAGAACGACATGCTGAACGGCACCGCGATCCGCCTCGACGGAGCGATCCGGCTGGCGCCGAAATAGGGCCGCGCCACACCTGTCATTCCGGCCTTCCTCGCTCTGCGAGGCCCCGGAATGACAGCGCGGAAGCTCTACTCCGCCGCCCCCTCGCGCTTGATTTCGTGCTTGAGGATCAATGGCGTCTGCGCGAGCGCGAAGATCATGGTCAGCGGCATCACGCCCCAGACCTTGAAGGCGACCCAGAAATCCTGGCTCTGTGTGCGCCAGACCACCTCGTTCAGTGCCGCCAGCACGAAGAAGAACAGGCCCCAGCGCAGGGTCAGCTTGCGCCAGCCCTCCTCGTCGAGCTGCAGCACGCTGTCGAGCACCAGCGCCAGCAGCGAGCGGCCGAAATAGAGCCCGCCGAGCAGGATGCAGCCGAACAGCGTGTTCACGATCGTCGGCTTGACCTTGATGAAGAAGGCGTCGTCGAGCGCCAGCGTCAGCCCGCCGAAGACCGTCACCACCACCGCGTTGACGATCGCCATGCGCGGCAGATGGTTCATCACGAGCTTCGACAGCGCCAGCGCGATCAGCGAGGCCGCTATGAAGACGCCGGTGGCGACGAAGATGCGCCGATCCTCGGCGACGCCGAACCAGCGGTCGCCATAGGAATTGACGAAGAAGAAGATCGCCAGCGGCCCGAATTCGAGCGCGAGCTTGACGAGCGGATTGATCGGTTTCGCCGCGTTCGGGCTCGCCGCGGTCTCGCTCATGCCGCTTCTCCCAGTCCTGCAACGGCGCGGGCGAAATCGCGCGCCGAGAATGGTTCGAGGTCGTCGACGCTCTCGCCGACGCCGATGAAATGCACGGGCAGGCCGAACTGCGCCGCCAGCGCGACGAGGATGCCGCCGCGCGCCGTGCCGTCGAGCTTGGTCATCACCAGCCCGGTGACGCCGGCAGTGTGGCGGAACGCCTCGACCTGACTGACCGCGTTCTGGCCGACCGTGGCGTCGAGCACCAGCAGCGCCGCATGCGGCGCCTCTGCATCCAGCTTGCGGATCACCCGCACCACCTTGGCCAGCTCGTCCATCAGGCCCGTCTTGTTCTGCAGCCGCCCGGCGGTGTCGATCAGCAGCACGTCGGTGCCTTCGGCCTTGGCCTTCTGCAGCGCCTCGAAGGCGAGCCCGGCGGAATCGGCGCCCTGCTGCCCGGAAACGACCTGCGCGCCCGTCCGCTCGCCCCAGACCTTGAGCTGCTCGATCGCCGCCGCACGGAAGGTGTCGCCCGCCGCCAGCATCACCGACTTGCCCTCGGCCCGGAACTTGGCCGCGAGCTTGCCGATCGTCGTCGTCTTGCCCGAGCCGTTGACCCCGACCATCAGGATCACGAACGGCTTTTTGGTGGCATCGATCGCAAGCGGGGTAGCGACGGGAGTCAGGATCGCCTCGACCTCGCGCGCCAGGATCGCCTTCACCTCTTCCGGCTCGATCTGCTTGTCATAGCGGCCCTCGCCGACCGCCTTGGCGATGCGGGCCGAGGTCGCCAAGCCGAGATCGGCCTGGATCAGGATGTCTTCGAGGTCCTCCAGCGTCCCGGCGTCGAGCTTGCGCTTGGTGAAGAGATCGCTGATCCCGGTCGTCAGCGCCGAGGACGTCCGCGACAGGCCCTCGCGAAGCCGGCGCCACCAGCTGCGCTTGGGCTGGGCCGGTTCGGGCTGAGGCTGCGGCTCCGGCGGCACCACCGGCGGGAGGGAGGGCTCGCTGAGCAGGGTCTCCTGCGCGGCCGGCACCTCCGGCTCTGCTTCCTGCACGATCTCGGCCACAGGCTCGGCCGGCGGCGCGGGCTGGGGAGCAGGCGCCGGTTCCGGCGGCCGCGTCTCCGGCTGGTCCAGCCCGAACAGCTTCGAGAAGAAGCCGCGTTTCTTCGGTTCGGTCTCGCTCATCGCCCGTCCTGCCGCGATGCGCGGCAACGCTTCAGGTTGCATGGCCTCGCGGCCTTGTTTAGCGCAATGCCATGACCACGCCCGAGCGACCAGCCCTTTCGCAGGACGACCTGCCCTTCGCGTTGCTGCATCGCGACGCGATGATGCTCGTCATCGACAAGCCGGCGGGGCTTCCGGCGCATCGCGGCCCGGCGGCGAAAGGCCGCATCATCCCGGTGCTGACCGACCATCTCGACGCCCTGCGCTTTGGCCTGCCACGCCGGCCCGAGGCGGCGCACCGGCTCGACAAGGACACCTCCGGCTGCCTCGTGCTCGGCCGGCACCCGCGCGCCATGGCGCAGCTCAACCAGCTCTTTCGCGATGGCCGCATCGAGAAAGCCTACTGGGCGGTGGTCGAGGGTAACCCCGCCGAGGACGCAGGATTGATCGATCTCCCCCTGGCCAAACGCTCGCCCGAGCGCGGCTGGTGGATGAAAGCGGATCCGGAAGGCCTGCCCTCGCAGACACGCTACCGCGTGCTTGGCCGCGGCGTGCGCGACGGAACCCGGCTTGCCTGGCTGGCGCTCGAACCCCTGACCGGCCGCACCCACCAATTGCGTGTGCACTGCGCCGCCAGCTTCGGGCCGATCCACGGTGACGAAATCTACGGCACGGCGCCACGCGACATCGGGCCGGGCCTGCACCTGCATGCGCGGAGCGTCGCGATTCCGCTTCATCCGAAGCGCGAGCCGGTACGAGTCTCCGCTCCTCCGCCGAACCACATGCACGCCGCGCTCGCGGCCTGTGGCTGGTCCGGGGACGATAAGCTTTCCTAAACCCTAACGCCGCAATGGCTTGCGACAAGACCTCGTCAACCATTCTCTAAGGCGTTCCTGCTATCGCCGGTTGCATCGGCCTAGGGGTTTCTCATGCTGGACACGGTGGCGAGAACGGCAGAAGCGCGCGATGCGCTGCTGACCTTCGCGCAGGCGCGGGCCGACATCGCGGCCGATGCCGGGGCGAATGCCGCGCTCGCCACGCTTTTGGGCTGGGTCGAGAGCTATCTGATGCGCGAGCATCCCGATCTCGGCCGCACCGGCGCCGTCTGCCCCTTCACTCGCCAGGCTGCCCGCATCGACACGGCGCGGCTCGCCATATGCACCGCCGGCCCCGATGAGCAGGAACGCGCCTTCGCTTTGATCCGCGGCAGCTTCGGCGCGCTCGACGCCATCCCCTGCAAACCCGGCATGGTGCATTTCCGCACCGTCATCGTCGGCTTCCCGAACTGCAGCGACGAACACGGCGTCGCCATGCTGCAACGCGTCCAGAAGCGGCATAAGGTCTATTCGCTCGCGCGCGGCCGGATGATCGGGCTCATGTACGGGGCGTCCGAGGCGCCCGGCTTGTGGAACCGCGATTTCCGGCCCTTGCGGGCTCCATTGCCGGTCCTCGCCATCCGTCACATGGTCGAGCACGATGCGCCCTTCGCCGCCCGGCATCCGCTGCTGCTAGCGCCCTATCTCGCGAAGTTCCGCCTGACGGGGGCCAAGCGCTTGATCGATCACTTTCGCGGCCAGGAATGAGTATGCCCGCCAAGTCCATGCGCCGGGACACGGAAGGACCGCTCTCGCCGGGCGACGCGGTGGCGGCAAGCTTCTCCGTCGAGATCCTGACCGGCCGCGACGCTTTCCTCGCCCTGAAGCCCGAATGGGATGCGCTTTTCGCCCGCGCCGGCCTGCCGCAGCAGCTTTTTCAGCGCCATGCCTTTCTGCGGTACTGGTGCGATCACTATCTGCCCGCCGGCGATCGCCTTTGCCTGGTCGTGGGCCGCGAGTCCGGCCGCCTGGTCATGCTCTGGCCGCTCGAACGCCGGCGCCGCCTCGGTCTCGAGCTGGTGCGCCTGATGGGTGCGCCGGTGGCCCAGTTCGGCGATGTCCTCGTCGAGCCCGGGCCGCGACGCGAGCACTGGCTGGAGCGCGGCTGGGAAGCCCTGCGCCGGTACGGGATCGACCTCGTCGAATTGCGGCTCGTCCGTGCCGACGCGGCACTTGCCCATTGCGGCCGGCTCGCGCTGGTCGCCCCGGTGGTGAGCCAGGAAGCGCCGTTCGCCGACCTCGCCTTGCGCGTCGCGCCGGACGGGCCGAGCCTCGCCTACCCGGCGCGCGACCGCTCGAATTATCGCCGCCGCCTGCGCCGGCTCGCCGAGCGCGGCAAGATCGTCTTCGCTCATCAGGAGCCCGGTCCCCAGGCAGGAGCGCTGGCCGAGCAGGCGGTAGCGATGAAGCGCGACGCGCTAGCCCAGCATGGCATCGTTGCGCCGGCGGTCTCGAACCCGCGCTTCGGGCGCTTCTTCGCAGCCCTGGCCGCCGAACAGAGCGAGGATACGGGCCTGCGTCTCTCGGTCGTCACCTGCGACGATCGCCCGGTCGGGATCGATCTGTCCTTCGATTGCAAGGGCCGCAGCTTCGGCCATGTCATCGCCAGCGACCTCGCCTTCGAGCGCGAGGGCCTCGGCCGGGTGCTGATCCACCACGCTTTCGCCAGCGCCCGGGCGCGCGGCAACGCGATCTTCGATTTGCTGGCGCCCGCCGATCCCTACAAGCGCGAGCACGCCGACGGAGCCGTCCCGGTCCGCGACTTCACCGTGCCGTTGAGCTGGCGCGGGCAGCTCGCCTGCGACCTCGCGCTGCCGCAGCTGCGGCCGACGCTCAAGGCGATCGTCAAGCGCCTGCCGGCAGGCTGGGTGCAACGTTTCGCAAGGTCCGGGAGCTAAAGCATTTTCGAGCGAAATGAACACCGGTTCGCGTGAAGAAAATGCGATAAAACAAAAATGCAGCGCAATTCCGCGATTCGGAGAATTGCGGAACTGCGCTAGCTCGCCATCGCGTCCATGGCGCGCGCCAGCCTGACGTCGAGCTCGGTCAGGCCGCCGGCGTCATGGGTCGACAGCGTCACCACGACGGTCTTGTAGACGTTCGACCATTCCGGGTGATGGTCGAGCTTCTCGGCGAGTAGCGCCACCCGGCTCATCCAGCCGAAGGCTTCGTTGAAGTCGCGGAAGACGAAGCGTTTGCTCATCGCCTCGCGGCCTTCGACCAGCGCCCAGCCGCTCAGGACCGACAGCGCCTCCTTGCGGGCTTCCGGGCTCAGGCGCTTCGGGCGGTCATGTCCCAATGTTACCTCCGCTGCGAAAGCGCGCCGAGTGGGCGGTTCGGATAGTGCAGGCCGAGCGGATAGGCCGCCTCCAGCACATAGGGGCCGCCACCGATCGAATCGCGCGACGACATCAGCGCCAGGCGCCGCGCCGTGAAGCTGATCGGCCGCACGATCGGATGCAGGGCGAGGTAATGCGCGACGTCGGCCGGCGAGACGTCCCGCAAGCGCGCCAGCGTCACATGCGGCGTGAACTTGCGTGATTCGGCCGGCAGACCGAGACGCCGCATCAATCGCTCCAGCTCCGCCTGCAGCTCATTGAGCTTCGGCGAGGGCTGGACACGGGCGAACACCGCGCGCGGCCGGTCGCCGCCGAAGCTGCCGAGCTGGTCGAGCGTGATCGTCAGCGGCTCGCCGCCAAGATCGTTGAGGAAGCTGTCGACGTCATGGGCCATGCGCCGGTCGACATCGCCGAGGAAGCGCAGGGTGATGTGGTAGTCGGCGGCCTCGATCCAGCGGGCGCCGACCAATCCGCCGCGATGCAGCGTCAGGGCCGAGGCGACCTCGGCGGGAATCTCTAGCGCGGTGAACAGCCTAGGCATGACGAATCAGTGCCAAGCATTTGTGACTCTGGCGAGACGGCAGCCTTGCACTGCCAGCCGCGGTTCACAAGTCGGCTCTGCTTCCCCGTCATGGACAGGGGTTGCCGACTCGCTGATGGATCGCGTCGATCTTCGCCTCCAGCTCCGGTGAGATCGTCACCGAAGCGGAGCCGATCGCCGTCCTGAGCTGCGCCATGCTGGTCGCGCCGATGATGTTCGAGGTGACGAAGCAGCGCGAGGTCACGAAGGCCAGCGCCATCTGGGCGGGGTCGAGCCCCGCCTCGCGGGCGAGCCCGACATAGGCCTTGATCGCCTCTTCCGCTCCGGCGGTCTCGTAGCGCTGGCCACGGTCGAACAGCGTCGAGCGCGCCCCGGCCGGCCGGGCGCCGTCCAGGTATTTGCCGGTCAGATAGCCCTGGCCCAGCGGCGAATAGGCGAGCAGCCCGACCTCCTCGCGCATGGCGATCTCGGCCAGCGCCGTCTCGAAGGTGCGGTTCAGGAGATTGTAGGCGTTCTGGATCGACTGGATACGGGGCCGGTCGCTGCCATAAGCCGCAGCGAGGAAGCTCATCGTGCCCCAGGCGCTCTCATTGGACAGGCCGAGATGGCGGATCTTGCCGGCCTTGACCATGGCGGCAAAGGCGTCGAGCTGCTCGGCGAACGGTGTCTCGTCCTCGGCTTTCGCGAATGCGGCCTGGTTGAAGCGCGTCGGGTTCGAGCCCCATTGCATCGGCCGGTCGGGGAAATGAATCTGGTAGAGGTCGATATAATCGGTCTGCAGTCGCCTCAGGCTCTTGTCGACAGCCTCCTCGACCTGCCTGCGGTTGACCCGGGTCGGCCCCTTGTCGTCGCGGAACCAGTCATTGGTCGAGCGGCCGACGATCTTGGACGCGAGGATCACCTTGTCGCGATTGCCGCGCGCCTTGAACCAGCTGCCGATGATCGTCTCGGTCGCGCCTTGCGTCTCCGGCTTCGGCGGGATCGAATAGAGCTCGGCCGTATCGAAGAAATTCACGCCCTGCCCGAGCGCGTAGTCCATCTGCTCATGACCCTCGGCTTCCGTGTTCTGCTGGCCGAAGGTCATCGTGCCCAGGCAGATCGCCGAAACCTTGAGATCGGTGCGGCCGAGATGGCGGTAGTCCATGGCGAAAGGCTCCGGCGACGAGCGCGCCGGGACGCGCCGCGCATGACTGGACAATGGCGGGATGCGCCTTGGCTCAGGAGCGCGGGCGCAGGGAGGCGAGGAACCGCTCCACCGTCGGCAGGATGCGCTGCGCGATGACGCGCACGCCTTCAGCCGTCGGATGCAGCATGTCGGGCTGGTTCAATACCCGGTCCCCGGCGATCCCGTCCAGAAAGAACGGATAGAGGATGAGCCCATGCTTCTCGGCGAGCTTCCGATAGATCGCGTCGAAGCGGGCGACATAGTCCGGGCCGTTGCTGCGCGGCGCATACATGCCGGCGAGCAGCACCGGGATGCCGCGCGCCTTCAGCCTGGTCACGATCGCGTCAAGCGACGTCTCGGTCAGCGCCGGATCGACCCCGCGCAGGGCATCGTTGGCGCCGAGCTCGAGGATGACGCCATCGGTCCCATCCGGCACCGACCAGTCGAGCCGTTCCAGCCCGCCCTGCGAGGTGTCGCCGGAGACGCCGGCATTGGCGACCTCGACCGAAATCCCCTTGTCGCGCAGCAGCTTCTCCAGCACCGTCGGGAACGCGGCGCTGCCGGGGAGGTTGTAGCCGGCGGTCAGGCTGTCGCCGAGCGCCACCAGCTTGAGAGGCTTGGTCTGGGCGTGAGTCGCGCTGTTCATCAAAAAAGAACCCAGGCTGGCAAAGACGAGCAGCATCGCCGCCCAAATGCGCGGCGACAGCTGGATTCGTGACGGCAAGCGCCCATATCGGGTGGCGGCAGGGCGCATGGCGGTTCTGATCCCTTCGGCTCGGAATGACAGTCGAAGCGGCGGCATCGGATGGGATGAAAGCGGAAACATGGCGGTGAGCGAAGAAACCCCGGCAGTGATCGAACTCGACAACGTCGAGCTCAGTCTGGGGCGCGGCGCCGCCCGCGTCCATATCCTCAAGGGCGTTTCGCTGGCGATACCGCAGGGGCAGGCGACAGGCCTCGTCGGCCCGTCCGGCTCCGGCAAGTCGACTTTGCTGATGACCATGGCGGGGCTGGAACGTCCCGATTCCGGTATGGTAAGGGTCGCCGGCCAGGATCTCGGTGCGCTCGGCGAGGACGCCCTTGCCCTCTTCCGCGGTCGCCATATCGGCATCGTCTTCCAGTCCTTCCACCTCGTGCCGACCATGACGGCCCGCGAGAATGTCGCGCTGCCGCTGGAATTGGCTGGCGCCGACGACGCCTTCGAGCGGGCCGCGGCCGAATTGCGCAATGTCGGCCTCGGCGAGCGCATGGATCACTACCCCGCCCAACTCTCCGGCGGCGAGCAGCAGCGCGTCGCCATCGCCCGGGCCGTCGCCCCCGATCCGGCGATCCTCGTCGCCGACGAGCCGACCGGCAATCTCGACGAGAGCACCGGCCGCTCGATCGTCGACCTGATCTTCGCACTCCGGCGCGAGCGCGGCGCCACCCTCGTGCTGGTCACCCATGATCTCTCGCTCGCCGCAAGCTGCGACCGCACCGTGCGCCTGCGTGCAGGCCGGATCGAGACCGAGACCGGCACCGAGGCGCTGGCGATCTGAGATGCATGCGCCCGTCAAACCCTCGACAACTCCTTCCGCTCCCATTCGGCGCCCGGTCGGCCTGAAGCTGGCCCTGCGCCTCGCCTGGCGTGACCTGCGCGGCGGCCTGCGCGGCTTCGGCGTATTCATCGCCTGCCTGGCGCTCGGCGTCATGGCGATCGCCGCGGTGTCCTCGGCCTCGCGTGGCCTGAGCGAAGGCCTCGGTCGCGAAGGACGGCGCATTCTCGGCGGCGATGCCGCCTTCAGCCTGATCCATCGCGAGCCGACCGCCGAAGAACATGCCTTCCTCGCCCGCCATGGCAAGGTTTCGACCATCGCGACCCTGCGCAGCATGGCCAATGCCGGCGAGAAGGGCGCGGCCCTGGTCGAGCTCAAGGCCGTCGACGGCTCCTATCCGAGCATCGGCGACCTGCGCACCGATCCGGCCCAGCCGGCGGCCGATCTGCTGGCCTTGCGCGACGGCGCCTATGGCGGCATTGCCGATCCCGTCCTGTTCGGCCGCCTCGACCTCAAGCCTGGCGACACCGTGCTGATCGGCTCGGCGCGGGTGCAATTGCGTGCCAGCCTGACGTCAGAGCCCGACAAGATCGCCGCCGGCGTCGGCTTCGGCCCGCGCCTGATCCTTTCGCAGGACGCGCTGCGGGCGTCCGAACTGCTGCAGCCCGGCAGCCTGGTGCGCTGGACGGCGCGCGTCATCCTGCCCGATGGCGCCAATACCGATGCCGCCCTCGAGGCCCTCCTGGCCAGCGCCACGCGCGAACAGCCGAATGCGGGCTGGGAAGTCCGCTCCCGCGCCAACGCCGCCCCGAATTTCCAGCGCAATATCGAGCGCTTCACCCAGTTCCTGACCCTGGTCGGCCTGACCGCGCTGCTGGTCGGCGGCGTCGGCGTCGCCAATGCGGTACGGCGTTTCGTCGAGGCCAAGCGGCTCGACTTCGCCACGCTGAAGGCGATCGGCGCCACCGGGGGCCGGGTCGTCGCCATCCATCTGACCGAGGTCATGCTCGTCGCCGGCTTCGGCATCGCGATCGGGCTCGCGCTCGGTGCGGCCGCCCCGTTTGCGCTCGGCTATGCGCTCGCCGACGTCCTGCCTCTGCCGTTCGAGCCGACGCTCGCACCGGTCGAACTCGCCATCGCCGCGCTCTACGGGCTGCTGACGGCGCTGGTCTTCGCCATCATCCCGCTCGGCCGCGCCCATGACGTTCCTGTCTCGGCGCTGTTCCGCGACCAGATCGAGCCCGACCGGCGCCAGCCGCGTTGGATTTACCGGGCGATCTTCCTGGCCGCGCTAGCCGGCCTCGTCGGCGTCGCGCTCGTCTTCGCCTATGACCGACGCATCGCGCTGATCTATGTCGGCGCCGCCACCGGCATCTTCCTGCTGTTGCGGCTGATCGCCTGGGGGCTGATGGCGCTGGCCCGGCGCGCCGGGCGTCCCCGGCAGCCGGCGCTGCGCCTGGCGCTCGCCAATATCTATCGTCCCGGTGCGCTGACACCCTCGCTGGTGCTGTCGCTCGGGCTTGGCGTGGCCCTGCTCTCGACGCTCGCCTTCATCGACGTCAGCTTGCGCCGGCAACTGACCCAGTCGCTGCCGCAAAAGGCGCCGAGCTTCTTCTTCCTCGACATTCCCAATGCGCAGGCCGCCGCCTTCGACCGCTTCCTCGCCGAGCAGCGTCCCGGCGCCCATGTCGAGCGCGTGCCGATGATGCGCGGGCGCATCGTCAGCGTGAACGACGTCCCGGCCGAGCAGATCAAGGCGAGCGAGCAGATGGCCTGGGTGCTCGAGGGCGACCGTGGCATCACCTATTCCGCCGCCATGCCCGAGGCCTCCAGGCTCGCCTCGGGCGAATGGTGGCCGGAAAACTACCGCGGCGAGCCGCTGGTCTCCTTTGACGCCCGCGCCGTCGAGGGACTGGGCCTCAAGCTCGGCGACAAGCTCACGGTCAACGTGCTCGGCCGCAATATCACCGCGCGCATCGCCAATTTCCGCGACATCGAATGGCGCTCGCTCG
Organism: Allobosea sp. FBZP-16; assembly: GCF_002831785.1. Taxonomy (NCBI): domain Bacteria; kingdom Pseudomonadati; phylum Pseudomonadota; class Alphaproteobacteria; order Hyphomicrobiales; family Alloboseaceae; genus Allobosea; species Allobosea sp. FBZP-16. The sequence continues at coordinate 171,973 of NZ_LNCQ01000012.1, forward strand.
GCATCAACTTCGTCATGGTGTTCTCACCCAACACCTTCGCCGGCGCGCCGCACACCAATCTCGCCACCGTCACAGACAAGGGCGCGGCGCCTGTGGCCAACGACGCCGCGCTGATGCGCCAGCTTGCCATCGCCTTCCCGGCGGTGACGGCAGTCCGGGTCAAGGACGCGCTGGAGGCGGTCAACACCATCGTCGGCCAGCTCGCGGGCGCGATTCGCGGCGCCTCGGGCCTTGCCATCACCGCGAGCCTGCTGGTCCTCGCCGGTGCTCTGGCGGCCGGGCAGAGGGCGCGGCTCTATGACGCGATGATCCTGAAGACGCTCGGCGCGACTCGCCGCTTCATACTTTCGTCGTACATCCTCGAATACGCAGGGATCGGTGTCGTGTCTGCTCTGTTCGGGCTCCTGGCAGGTGCCGCGGCCGGCTGGGGCGTCGTCACGCAAGTGATGAAGATAGATTTCGTCCCTGATCCGACAGGCGCTATCCTCGCTGCGACTGCAGCCGTCGTGGTCACCGTCCTGTTCGGATTGATCGGAACGCTGCAAATACTATCGAAGGCGCCCGCTTCTCATCTGAGGAATTTATGAGGTCTGACTCAAGTCGGTCTGACATAAACATGAACGGACGGTAATGTTGCATAGACTGGCCACCGAATTTCTATGCCACGGGCGGCGCTAACCATGCTTGCCTCTTGTAAGGGCGCCTGATCCCCCTCATATTCTGCGATGTCGCCACGTTGGTGCGCGGCGGCGGGTGTCGCAACGGCGATGTCCGCCAGGCAAAGTTTCAAGGGGAACTCTCTCCATGAGCGATTTCGACCGCAACGCTCAGGTCTGGGGCGCCGGCCGCGCCCAGCAGACCAGCGCCGTCGAGATGGACCAGGGCCTGCGCTCGTTCATGCTCGGCGTCTACAACAACATGAGCATCGGCCTGGCCATCACCGGCTTGATGGCGATCGGCATCTCCATGCTGGCGATCGCCGGCTACTCGCCCTCGGGCAAGGTCACCGCGCTGACGCCGCTCGGCCAGGCGCTGTACCTTTCCCCGCTGAAGTGGGTGGTGATGCTGGCGCCGCTGGCCTTCATCTTCTTCTTCTCGTTCAAGGCCGAGAGCATGAGCTCGTCGACCGCGCGCGCCATGTTCTTCGCCTTCGCGGCGGTGATGGGCATCTCGCTGTCGTCGATCTTCGTGGTCTTCACCGGTGAATCGATCGCCAAGGTGTTCTTCATCACCGCGGCCTCCTTCGCTGGCCTCAGCCTGTTCGGCTACACCACGAAGAAGTCGCTGTCGGGCATCGGCTCGTTCCTGATCATGGGCCTGATCGGCCTGGTGATCGCCTCGGTGGTCAACATCTTCCTGGCCTCGAGCGCGCTCTCCTTCGCCATCTCGGTGATCGGCGTGCTGGTCTTCGCCGGCCTGACCGCCTGGGATACGCAGCGCCTGAAGGAAATGTACCTGTACTCGGACATGGACTCCGAGTCGGCCGCGAAGCTCTCGGTGAACGGCGCCCTGTCGCTCTACCTGAACTTCGTCAACATGTTCCAGATGCTGCTCTCGCTCTTCGGCTCCAAGCAGGAGTGATCAGGGCGACAGCCTGAACAAAGAAGCCCCGGCCTCGCGGCCGGGGCTTTTCTTTTGGACTGAGCCTAGAGCATTTTCGAGCGAAGTGGACACCGGTTCACGTGAAGAAAATGCGACAGAACAAGGACTTAGAGCCTTTTCGCGATTCGAAGAATTGCGGAAAGGCTTTGGTGGATCGGCTCAGCTCACCACGCTCAACCGCTTGTCGAGCACCTTGAGCACGCGGCTCAGTTCGGCTCCGCGCTTCAGGATCAGCCCGGTCGCGGTCACCACCGAATAGGTACCCTGTCGCCGCGCCAGCGACGGGTCCTTGACGATCCGGTAGAGCGGCACCTCGGCCGTGCGGCGAAACACCGAGAATTGCGCCTTGTTGCGCAGGAAATCGATGGCGTAGTCGCGCCACTCCCCGGCGGCGACCATGCGGCCGTAAAGATTGAGCAACTCGTTCAGTTCGCGGCGATCGAAGGTGACGGAGGAGGGCGCGGCAGCAGCCGGAAAGGCGACGACCGCGCCCGCTCGCTGACCTGGCGGAGTTTCGCTTTCGCTCATCACGCCTCCTTTTCGTGGCCGGTGGTGATCCGGCAAGGGATGATGCGCCCGCCCTCCAGCGCTGGCAAGGGCGCTGCAAGACAGATTGCCTACCATCCTTTTTCGTGGCCAGCGTGATTGCCATGATTTTGCCGCGCTTGCGCCCAGCGAACGCCCCGTTACGGGGCTCAACTCCGATTCGTTGCTTCGGCGGCCCGGCCTGTCCGGTTCCGGACACGTCAGCCCCCCAGCCCCTCCGGCGCTGCGGCGGGCCGGGCCAACGAGTCGAAGCCAACTCACGGCTGGCGGTTTCCGCCGGCCGTTTTCTTTTGGCCGGGTCAGAATGGAAAGGTCGAGCATACCGCGCTTCATGGACGCGCGGAGATGCTCTACCGGGACGCGCCGTGATATTCTGGGTTGGGCCGCATATCGACCGCCGAGGCGATCCGGTTCGACATGTTGTAGAACGCGGCGACCGCGCCGATGTCCCAGATGTCGCGCTCGCCGAAGCCGGCATCCCGCAGGGCCTGCCGATCCTCCTCCTCGATCCTGTGCGGCTCTTCCGTCAGCTTCACCGAGAAGTCGAGCATGGCGCGGTGGCGGGCCGAGAGCTGCGCGGCGCGATAGTTCATCACCATCATCTCGCCGAGCACGGGGTCTCCCGAGAGCTGGCGCACCGCCTGGCCATGCGCCGTCAGGCAGTAATAGCAGCGGTTCACGCTGGAGACGGCGACCGCGATCATCTCGCGCTCCAGCTTCGAGAGGCCCGACGGGGCCAGCATCAGATCATTGTAGAAGGTGGCGAAGGCCTGGAGCTTGGCGTCGTCATGGGAATAGGCGGCCAGGACGTTCGGGACATAGCCGAGCTTGTCCTCGCATTTGGCGAAATAGGCCTGCATCGCCTCGGAAAGCTCGGCTCGCGGCAGAGAGAGCGCCATCACGGCCGGCGGCGCGTCCTGCTTTGCAGGCTGCTCACCCACCATCGCCTTGTCATGCTTCTTCGTCATCTCTGCACTCCTCGCGCTGATATCCGCGCGGATTGGGCACGACTCGCCGCGTCCGCGCCATATTGGTGCAATCTGGCTGCTGCGATGCGACGAAAGTTGCAGCCGCCGGTGAGCTATGTCATCGCTTCGGCAAAATAGCAGGGGGAAGAAGACTATGGCCAAGCGCGAAGCGAATGCCACGGCCGCAGCCGTCACCGCGATCGAAGCGGCTGCCCAGAAGCTCGGTTCGGCGATGCCCGCGGACTTCCCCAAGCTGCTCTATGGCCGGACCGTCGCCGAGGATCTCGTTGCACTGCCGCCCGAACTCCTGGCTCGCGCCGCCAACGCCGCCTACGTCCACCTGACCGGCAACCGCAAGCCCGGCGAGCCCAATCTGCGCTTCCGCGACGAGGCGGTGAATGAGGATGGGCGCGAGCGCCAGATCACCATCCTCGAGGTCGTCAACGACAACAAGCCGTTCCTGCTCGATTCGACCCTGGCCGAACTCGCCGAGCAGGGCTACGAGCCCCGCCTCGTCGCCCATCCCATCCTCGCCGTGGTGCGCAAGGACGATGGCACCTTCCAGTCGCTTGCCGGCGAGGCCTCGGGCCGCGCGGTCGAAGGCACGCGACGCGAGAGCCTGATCCATATCCATCTCGACCGGATCGACACCGCCGAGGCCCGCGAGCGCCTCGCCGCAGGTCTTGCCCGCGTCTATGTGGACGTCGGCCTCGCCGTCGACGACTGGGCCGCGATGCGCGGGCGAATCACCGAGGTGATCCAGTCCTATCGCGCCAATCCGCCGCCGCTGCCCGAGGACGAGGTCGCCGAGGCTCTGAATTTCCTCGAATGGATCGCCGGCGACAATTTCACCTTGCTCGGCGTTCGCGCTTATCGCTTCGCGGGTGGCGACACCGCCGCCGACCCCGTCGACTCCTCCGGGCTCGGCATCCTGCGCGACCCGGATGTTCGGGTGCTGCGAAAGAATCGCGAGCTCGTGGTGATGACGCCGGAGATCCGCGCGTTCCTGGCCAAGCCGCAGGCGCTGATCATCACCAAGGCCAACGTCAAGAGCCGCGTCCACCGCCGCGTCCATCTCGACTATGTCGGCGTGAAATTGTTCACGCCGGACGGGCGGCTCGACGGCGAACTGCGCATCGTCGGCCTGCTCACCTCGAACGCCTATACCGGCAGCGCCCGCTCCATCCCCTATCTGCGTCTCAAGGTCGCGCGCGTGCTCAAGAGCACCGGCTTCGACCCGTCGAGCTATTCCGGTCGCGCGCTCTACAACGTGCTCGACGCCTTCCCGCGCGACGAGCTCTTCCAGATCGATGTCGAGACGCTGGAGCGCTTCGCCCTCGACATCATGCAACTGACCGAGCGGCCGCGCATCCGCGCGCTCGCCCGCGCCGACGAGTTCGACCGCTTCGTCTCGGCGCTCGTCTTCATCCCGAAGGATCGCTACGACACCACGGTGCGCCGGCGCGTGGGCGAATTCCTCGCCCGCGTCTACCAGGGCCGCGTCTCCGCCGCCTATCCGGCCTATCCGGAAGGGCCGCTCGCCCGCACCCACTACATCATCGGGCGCGACGAGGGTCGCACGCCCAAGATCGACCGCAACACGCTGGAAGCCGGCATCGCCGCGATCGTCCGCACCTGGAGCGACGGCCTCAAGGACGCGCTCGACGCGCAGAAGGCCGGTCCCACCGCCCGGTCCCTCGCCGAGCGCTATGCCGAGGCCTTCGGCGCCGCCTATCGCGAGCGTTATTCCGCAGAGGATGCGCTGGTCGACGTCGACATGCTGCAGAAGCTGTCGGCGGAGCGGTCGCGCGCCGTCAATCTCTACCGCCGCGACGGCGACGGCCCGACGCGGGCCAATCTCAAGCTGTTCTCGCGCGGCGCCGCGATCTCGCTCTCCGAGCGCGTGCCGATGCTGGAGAACATGGGCTTCCGCGTCGTCAACGAGCGCACCTTCAACATCACCCCGCAACAGAACGGCGGAGCCGGAGCCGACAGCCGCGTCTGGCTGCACGACATGACGCTGGAGCGCGCCAGCGGCGGCGAGATCGACATCGAGAACCTCGATCCGACGATCGAGGCGGCGCTGATGGCGCAGTTCCGCGGCCTCACCGAATCCGACCGCTTCGACCAACTCGTCCTTGCCGCCGGCCTTGCCTGGCGGGAAGCTGCACTGCTGCGGGCGCTCGGCCGCTATCTGCGACAGGTCGGCGCGCCCTATGCGCAAGGCTACATCGCCGACGCGCTGACCCGCCATTCCGGCATCGCCACGGGGCTGGTGAAGCTCTTCGTCGCCAAGTTCGACCCGCACCTCTCTGACGAGAAGCGCGCCGAGCAGATGAAGGCCGAGCGCGAGCGCATCGAAGCCGCGCTCGCCGACGTCACCAGCCTCGACGAGGACCGCATCCTGCGCCGCTTCGTCAACCTGATCGACGCGACGCTGCGCACCAACTTCTTCCAGATCGGGCCTGACGGCCATCCGCGCGGCACGATCTCGTTCAAGCTCGCCTCCGGCCAGGTCGACGGCATGCCGCTGCCGCGGCCGCTCTACGAGATCTTCGTCTATTCGCCGCGCGTCGAGGGCATTCATATGCGTTTCGGCAAGGTCGCGCGCGGTGGCCTGCGCTGGTCGGACCGGCCCCAGGACTTCCGCACCGAGGTGCTCGGGCTGGTCAAGGCCCAGCAGGTCAAGAACGCCGTCATCGTCCCGGTCGGCGCCAAGGGCGGCTTCGTTCCCAAGCAATTGCCGCCGGCCTCCGATCGCGCCGCCTGGCTCGCCGAGGGCACCGAGAGCTACCGCATCTTCATTCGCAACCTGCTCGAGCTCACCGACAATCTCGACGGCGAGAAGATCCTGCCGCCGCCCGACACCGTCCGTCATGACGGCGACGATCCCTATCTCGTCGTCGCCGCCGACAAGGGCACGGCGACCTTCTCCGACACCGCCAATGCGCTCTCGGCCGAGAAGCATCACTGGCTCGGCGACGCCTTCGCCTCGGGCGGCTCGCAGGGCTATGACCACAAGGGTATGGGCATCACCGCCCGCGGCGCCTGGGAAGCGGTGAAGCGCCATTTCCGCGAAATCGACGTCGACATCCAGACGACGCCCTTCACCGTGGCCGGCGTCGGCGACATGTCCGGGGACGTCTTCGGCAACGGCATGCTGCTCTCGCCGGCGATCAAGCTGATCGCCGCCTTCGACCATCGCGACATCTTCCTCGACCCCGATCCGGATTCGGCCAAGAGCCTCGCCGAACGCCAGCGCATCTTCGCCCTGCCGCGCTCGTCCTGGCAGGACTACGACAAATCGCTGCTCTCGAAGGGCGGCGGCATCTTCTCGCGCCAGGCCAAGAGCATCGCGCTCTCGCCCGAGGTCAGGCAGGCCATCGGCTTCGACAAGGCGCAGGCCACGCCGGCCGAATTGATGACCGCGATCCTGAAGGCGCCGGTCGACCTGCTCTGGTTCGGCGGCATCGGCACCTATATCCGCGCCAGCGACGAGACCGACGCCCAGGTCGGCGACCGCGCCAACGACGCGATCCGCGTCACCGGCTCGGAGCTGCGCACCAAGGTGATCGGCGAGGGCGCCAATCTCGGCGCGACCCAGCGCGGCCGGATCGAGGCGGCCCGCAACGGCGTGCGCCTCAACACCGATGCGATCGATAACTCCGCCGGCGTCAACACCTCCGACGTCGAGGTCAACATCAAGATCGCGCTGGCCGACCCCGTTCGTGACGGCCGCCTGCCCGAGAAGAAGCGCAACGCCCTGCTGGCTGAGATGACCGACGAGGTCGGCCTGCTCGTCCTGCGCAACAACTACCTGCAGACCCTGGCACTCTCGCTGACCGAGGCGCAGGGAATCCAGGCGAGCCCGCATCTGCGCCGGCTGATGGTTCGGCTGGAGGAGGAGGGCCGCCTCGATCGCGGCGTCGAGTACCTGCCCTCGGATGCCGTGCTGATCGAACGCGAGAAGCGCGGCGAAGGCCTGACCCGGCCGGAGCTCGCGGTGCTCATCGCCTATGCCAAGCTCGCTCTGCACGACGCGCTGCTCGACTCGGCGATCCCCGACGACCCCTATCTCAAGAGCGAGCTCATCCGCTATTTCCCGCAGCCGCTGCGCGAGGGCTATGCCAAGGAGATCGCCGGCCACAGGCTGCGCCGCGAGATTGTCGCGACCCAGCTCGCCAACGCCATCATCAACCGCGGCGGCCCGGCCATCGTCTCGATGCTGGCCGACCAGACCCGCGCCGAGGCGCCGGCGATCGCGGCGGCCTATGCCGTAGCCCGCGATGCCTTCGACCTGATCGCGCTGAACGGCGCCATCGATGCGCTCGACGCCAAACTGCCGGGCAAGACGCAGACCGGGCTCTATGCCGCCGCACAGGAGCTGGTCGTCGACCGGATGCGCTGGTTCCTGCGTCGCGGCGTCGCCAAGCCCGGCGCGATCGAGCAGACCGTGGCGCATTATGCCAAGGGCGTCGGAGCGCTGGAGGGCGCACTCGGCGAATTGCTGCCCGAGGCGGCCGCCCAGGCCCGCAATGCCCGCATCGCCGCACTCACGGCCGAAGGCGTGCCGGAAGCGCTGGCGATCCGCGTCGCCAGCCTGCCCTGGCTCGCCGAGGCGACCGACATCGTCGACATCGCCAGCCGGACCAAACGCGACATCGTCGAGGTCGCCCGGATTCATTTCGGGACCGATTCGGTCTTCGGCTTCTCGACGCTGAGATCAGCTGCTGAAGCCGTCCCGGCGACCGACGATTACGAGCGTCTCGCCCGCCAGCGCGCGGTCGAGACGCTGACCGATGGCCATGCCGGGCTGACGCAGGAGATCGCGACCGGCAAGCCCGGCCCGGACGCGCTGAAGGACTGGCTGGCCGAGCGCGGCGCCGATGCCGAACGCACCCGTGCCACCGTTTCGGCCATTGCCATGTCGGGCCTCTCCCTGCCAAAGCTGATGGTGGCGGCCGGCATGCTGGCCGATCTGCCCCGCAAATAAGGTCTGGAGACAGGTGGTGATGGCTACGGACGAGGAAGGCACGGTGCCGGCGGCGACGCGAATCGACCCGAAGCTACTGGAAATCCTCGTCTGCCCGGTCACCAAGGCGACGCTGGAATACGACGCTGCACGCCAGGAACTGATCAGCCGCGCCGCCAAGCTTGCCTACCCGATCCGCGACGGCATCCCGATCATGCTGCCGGAAGAGGCGCGCCAGCTGGAAGGGTAATGCCGGTAGTGCTCGGGTCATTCTCGGGCGGAGCGAAGCGCAGACCGGAGAATCTCATCACGAGGTATTGCCGACCGGAGCTCCTTCCGGCCTGAGATGCTCGGGTCAAGCCCGAGCATGACGGCTGATTCTACAGCATCTCGCCCTTCAGCAGCCGCGGCGTCGGCCCGGCCAAGCCGGCCGCCTCACGAATGAAGAAGCGCTTCAGCCCCGGCATGCGCTCGACCAGGCCGAGGCCGAGATCGCGTGCCAATCGTAACGGGGTCGAATCGTTCGAGAACAATCGGTTGAGCCCGTCGGTAACCACGCCCATCGCCACGGTGTCGAAGCGCCGGCCCCTCTCATAGGCTTCGAGCACCTCGGAGCCGCCGACATCGAGGCCAAGCCGGGCCGCGTCGACGATCGCCTCGGCCAGCGCCGCGACGTCCTTCAGCCCGAGATTGAGTCCCTGGCCGGCGATCGGGTGGATGACGTGGGCGGCGTCACCAAGCAGCGCCAGCCTGTCCGCGACGAAACGGCGCGCCACGCCGAAGGAAAGCGGATAGGCGCCCGGGCTGCTCTCCAGGGCGATCTCGCCGAGTTCCAGGCCGAAGCGGCGCTCGACCTCGAGCAGGAGGTCGCTCTCGTCCAGCGCCAGCAAGGCCGGGACGTTCTCGCTGCGCTCCGTCCAGACGATCGAGGAGCGATGGCCGAGTTTCCCACCATCGGCCAAAGGCAGGATGGCGAAGGGCCCGGACGGCAGGAAGTGCTCCACCGCCCGCCCCTCATGCGGCCGCTCATGGCCGATTGTCGCGACGATACCCGATTGCGGATAGGACCAGCCGACCCAGCCGATCCCGGCCTGCTCGCGCAATTTCGAGCGGGCGCCGTCGGCAGCAATCAGCAGCGCCGCATCGAGCTTTTCGCCGCCGGCGAAGGCAATGGCGATCGCACCATCGTTCTCCATGCCTGAACGGACGCTCTCGGGCCGCAATTCGACGCCATTGGCGCGCGCGACCTGAAGCAGTGCCGCCATCAGCGCGGCGTTCTCGACCATATGGGCAAAGGGCTGGCCGGGTTCGATCTCGCCGTCGAAGGTCAGGAAGACCGGCCGCACCAGATCGGGCGTGCGGCTGTCGGTTATGATCATCTCGGTCATCGCCGTCGCGGTGGCTTCCGCCAGACGCCAGATGCCGAGCGCTTCCAGCATGTTGCGGGCCGCCGCCGCGACCGCATAGGCGCGATCGTCGGCGCGCGGCGGGCCTGCCAGCGTCGGATCGGCGACGATCACATCGAAGCTCTCGCCCAGTGCCTGCTTCAGCGCCACTGCCAGCGTCAGCCCGGCGACGCCGCCGCCGGCGATGACGATGCGTTGGCTCGCATTCTCGGGTCTTTGCACTGTCGCCATCCTCGCATCGCGCCGCTTGACGCGGCCGAGTCGCTCGTTGCTGATGCTGTCTCGTCTTGCCCATAGCCGGCCGGGGCTGCAAGCCCGGGCCGTGCCGGTCCGTGCCGATGACATCAGCCGCCAACACCCTGCTCTCGATCTTCGATCTCGAACCGCTCGGACACAACCGGTTCCAGGGTCGCAGCCCCGACAATGGCTGGACCCGCGTTTTTGGCGGCCAGGTGATCGGCCAGGCGCTTTATGCCGCCTGCAAGACCGTCGAAGCGCGCCAGCCGCATTCGCTGCACGCCTATTTCATGTTGCCGGGCGATCCGGCGATTCCGATCGTCTACGAGGTCGAGCGCCTGCGAGATGGCGGCTCCTTCTCGACGCGGCGCGTGCTGGCGCTGCAGAAGGATGCGGCGATCTTCGCGATGTCGGCCTCATTCCAGATCGCCGAACCCGGCTACGACCATCAGATGCCCATGCCTGCCGTGCCGATGCCGGAGGAGCTTCCCGATCGCGACGGCATGGAGCGCGATGTCCTCCCGCATATGCCCGAGGCGGTGCGCGCCTATTACCGGCGCGAACGGCCGATCGACATCCGCCCGGTCGAATTGAGCCGCTACGCCACGGACGCTCCGCGCGAGCCGAAATTCAACGTCTGGGTCCGGGCCGCACAGAAGCTGCCGGACGAACCCGCGCTGCATCAGAGCGTGCTCGCCTACGCCTCCGACCTGCTGCTGCTCGATTCCAGCCTGATCGCTCACGGCACAAGCGTCTTCGACCGGCGCGTCCAGAGCGCCAGCCTCGACCATGCCATGTGGTTCCACCGCCCCTTCCGGGCCGACGACTGGCTGCTCTACGCGCAGGACAGCCCTTCGGCCTCCGGTGCGCGCGGCTTCTCGCGCGGGCTGATCTTCGATCGGGACGGGAATCTCGTCGCCTCGGTCGCGCAGGAAGGCCTGATCCGGCCGCGGCCCGATCGCGCCTGAATGCGCTTATCGCCTGCTTTCGCGGCATCTGCCTAACTATTGATCATCTTTATGCGCTGAACCCCGCGGGATCATGGCGGAATCGCGGCATTGCCCGCTCGCGCGCCACATCCACCGGTTGGCACGCGGCTTGAAAGGCATCCCCCGACGCGCCTGGCTCGAAAGGGCGCGAGAGGCGCAACGACGTCGTTTGGATCGCGGTCCGGCGACGCACAAGCGGGGGACAACCCAGCCATGAAGATCGTGATGGCCGTCATCAAGCCGTTCAAGCTGGAGGAGGTGCGCGACGCGCTCACCGCCATCGGCGTGCACGGGCTGACCGTGACCGAAGTGAAGGGCTATGGCCGCCAGAAGGGCCATACCGAAATCTATCGCGGCGCCGAATATGCCGTGAGCTTCCTGCCCAAGATCAAGATCGAGGTCGCGGTCACCGACGACCTCGTCGGCAAGGTGATCGAAGCCATCACCGCCGCCGCCCGCACCGGCCAGATCGGCGACGGCAAGATCTTCGTCTCGTCGATCGAGAAGGCCGTGCGGATCCGCACCGGCGAGACCGACGGCGACGCCCTCTGATCCCCGACCTTCCCAGGAGTTTTACGATGAACACCAAGACCCTTAACCGGGCCGGGCTGGTCGGGCTGGCCTTCGCCGCAATGGCCGGCGCCGCGCTGGCGCAAACCCCGGCCGCGCCGCCCGCCCCAGTGCCCAACAAGGGCGACGTCGCCTTCATGATGAGCTCGACGATCCTCGTCCTGCTCATGACCGTGCCCGGCCTGGCCCTGTTCTATGGCGGCCTCGTCCGCTCCAAGAACATGCTCTCGGTGCTGACCCAGGTCTTCGCCATCGTCTGCATCGTCAGCCTGATGTGGGTCGTCTTCGGCTACTCGCTCGCCTTCACCAATGGCGGCGGCCTCAACGACTTCGTCGGCGGCTTCTCCAAGGCCTTCCTGCGCGGCGTCGACGGCAACTCGACCGCTGCGACCTTCTCCAACGGCGTCGTCATCCCGGAATATGTCTACATCGCCTTCCAGATGACCTTCGCCTGCATCACGCCGGCCCTCATCGTCGGCGCCTTCGCCGAGCGCATGAAGTTTTCGGCGCTGCTGCTCTTCACCGTGCTCTGGGTCACCTTCATCTATTTCCCGATGGCCCACATGGTCTGGTACTGGGGCGGGCCCGACGCGGTCGGCAACGCCGCCAAGGCGCTGGCTGATGCCGGCACCGACGGCAAGGCCGCAGCCCAGGCGGCGCTCGATGCGGTCAACGCCGATGCCGGCATGCTGTTCAAATGGGGCGCGCTCGACTTCGCCGGCGGCACCGTCGTGCACATCAATGCCGGTATTGCGGGCCTCGTCGGCTGCATCCTGATCGGCAAGCGCATCGGCTTCGGCAAGGAGCTGATGGCGCCGCACTCGCTGACCATGACGCTGATCGGCGCCGCTCTCCTCTGGGTCGGCTGGTTCGGCTTCAACGCCGGGTCCAACCTCGAAGCCAACGGCACCGCGGCGCTCGCCATGATCAACACCTTCGTTGCCACTGCGGCGGCGGCGGTGGCCTGGCTGTTCGTCGAATGGGCGGTCAAGGGCAAGCCCTCCATGCTCGGCATGGTCTCGGGCGCGGTCGCCGGCCTCGTCGCCGTCACCCCCGCGGCAGGCTTCGCCGGCCCGATGGGCTCGATCGTCCTCGGCCTCGTCGCCGGCGCGGTCTGCTTCGTCTTCTGCTCGACCGTGAAGAACGCGCTCGGCTACGACGACTCGCTCGACGTCTTCGGCATCCACTGCGTCGGCGGCATCATCGGCGCGCTGGCCACGGGCATCCTGGTCAACCAGGCCCTCGGCGGCGCCGGCATCCCCGACTATTCGACCAAGCCCGGCGAGCTGGTTGCTGCGACCTACGAGTTCGGCACGGCCTTCATGGCCCAGCTCAAGGCGGTGTTGTTCACACTCGTCTTCAGCGGCGTCGGCTCGGCAATCCTCTATAAGGTCGTCGACGTGATCATCGGGCTGCGTATCCCCGCCGACCAGGAGCGCGAGGGCCTCGACATCGCCGAGCACGGCGAGCGCGCCTATCACGACTGAACCAGGGGTTCATCTCCCAGGAATCATCGCCCCGGCGGGAGACCGCCGGGGCTTTTCGTTGGGCCGCTCAGTCGCGGCTCGTCGCGCGGTCCAGCACGATCTCCAGCACCTGAACCTTCTCCGGCAATTCGATCAGGAATTCGGCATCGCGTTCGAGGTGATGGATCTTCCGCGGATCGGGCCCGGCGAAGCGCGACATCGCCTCGACGCTCTCCCAATAGGAGATCGTCACGAACTCGCTCTCGGTCTCGCGGTCCTCGCGGAACATCTGCGCACCCAGCGCCTTCTTCGCCAGCGGCCTGACGCCGACCTCCAGCAGATAGGCGGCATAGGCATCGGCCTTGTCCGGCACGGTGCGGCCGCGCCAGATCCGGGCAATTCTTGCGATCCTGTCGTCGCCATCGGCCATCGTGCCCTCCTTGCGGTTGCTGTTTGAAAAATGCCTTCGCCAGGCCGATCGTTCCTCGATCTCCTGACAGTCCGCGGCGGCAGTGCAAGGTTAAGCGGGCCTTAACCGGACCTTCCTAACCTGCCGGTTCGACAGGTGGCCTTCGCCGCCTTCCTGATGCCCGCAGACACGGCCCGATGCGCACGATCCGACGCTCCTCATCGCTGATCGACCGCCTGCCCGATCCGGTGCGCGAGTTCCTGTCGCGCCGCGCCGCAGAAATCGGCGGCATCGCGATGCTCGCGCTGATGGTGGCTGTCGCCGTCGCCCTCGCGACCTGGTCGGTCGACGATCCCAGCCTCAACAACGCCACGCGCGGCACCGTACACAACCTGCTCGGCCGGCCTGGCGCGATGATCGCCGATCTCGCCATGCAGCTGCTGGGCCTCGGCGTCGTCGCATTGCTGCTGCCGCCGCTGCTCTGGTCGCTCCGGCTGATTCGCTTCCACCTCTTCGATCGCAGCGCCCTCAAGCTCGTGCTCTGGGTTGTCGGCATCGTCTCGAGCGCGGCGGTGGCGAGCGCCCTGCCGGCGACGCCGCGCTGGCCTCTGCCGACCGGGATGGGCGGCGTGATCGGCGACGCGCTGCTGCAGGGCACCCGCAACATCGTCGGCCTCGGCGGCACCGCGCTCGGCGGCCTCGTCGCCTTCGTCTTCGCCGGCATCGCCATCCTCTCCGTCACCGCCGCCGCCGGCTTCGGCTTCGTCACCGACGAGGATCCCGAACTCGACCAGGACGACGATGCGCCCTTCGCCGATGGCGAGGAGCGTCGCGACGACGAACCGGGGTTCTCGGTCATCCTGATCGGCTGGGTCGCCCATGGCGCCATGGCGCTGAAGGCCGCGATCCTGCGCCGCCTGCCGCGCCCGCCGCAGGCGGCTTCCGCTAGCGCGGGCGCGATGCCCGTTCCGGCCCAGACCGGACGGGTCCGCCGCGAGCCGAACCTCACCGGCGATCCCGAGGCCTACCGGTCCCCTGTCGTCGCCCCCGAGCTCGTGCGCCCGGCTGCCGCCAAGGCAGCGCCAAGCGCCCGGCCGGCCTACGATGACGATGACGAGCCCTTCGAGGCGCAGGACGTGCGCGATCTCAATGCGCCGCGCGTCGCCGCGCCGGTGCGCGCGCCCAAGCCCGGCAAGCGCCTGTCGCGCGAAGCCCAGCCCTCGCTGCTCGATCGCGAAGGTTTCGAGCTGCCGCCGCTGACCTATCTCGCCGAACCGAAGAAGATCCCGGCCAACACCATCTCGACTGACGCGCTGGAGCAGAACGCCACCTTGCTGGAAGGCGTGCTCGAGGATTTCGGCGTGCGCGGCGAGATCAGCCAGGTTCGCCCCGGCCCGGTCGTGACCTTGTACGAGCTCGAGCCTGCGCCTGGGACGAAGTCGTCGCGGGTGATTTCGCTGGCGGACGACATTGCGCGCTCGATGAGCGCGGTGTCGGCGCGCGTGGCGGTGGTGCAGGGCAAGAACGCGATCGGCATCGAACTGCCCAACGCCAAGCGCGAGACCGTCTTCCTGCGCGAACTGCTGGCCTCCCAGGATTTCGAGGGCACCAAGCACAAGCTCGCGCTCTGCCTCGGCAAGACCATCGGCGGCGAGCCGGTGATCGCGGACCTTGCCCGCATGCCGCATCTGCTCGTCGCCGGCACCACCGGCTCGGGCAAGTCGGTGGCGATCAACACCATGATCCTGTCGATCCTCTACCGGCTGAAGCCGGAGGAGTGCCGGCTGATCATGGTCGATCCCAAGATGCTCGAGCTTTCCGTCTATGACGGCATCCCGCATCTGCTCACCCCCGTCGTCACCGACCCGAAGAAGGCGGTGGTCGCGCTGAAATGGGCGGTGCGCGAGATGGAGGAGCGCTACAAGAAGATGTCGAAGCTCGGTGTGCGCAACATCGACGGCTTCAATCTGCGCGTGGCGGAAGCGGCCGCGGCGGGCGAGGTCATCACCCGCACGGTCCAGACCGGCTTCGACAAGCATTCGGGCGAGGCGATCTATGAGGAGGAGGCGATGGACCTGTCGCCTCTGCCGTACATCGTCGTGATCGTCGACGAGATGGCCGACCTGATGATGGTCGCCGGCAAGGAGATCGAGGGCACGATCCAGCGCCTGGCGCAAATGGCCCGTGCCGCCGGCATTCATGTGGTCCTGGCGACGCAGCGGCCTTCGGTCGACGTGATCACCGGCACGATCAAGGCGAACTTCCCGACCCGCATCTCCTTCCAGGTCACCAGCAAGATCGACTCGCGCACCATTCTGGGCGAGATGGGCGCCGAGCAGCTGCTCGGCCAGGGCGACATGCTCTACATGGCCGGCGGCGGGCGGATCACCCGCGTGCACGGCCCGTTCGTCTCCGACGCCGAGGTCGAGAAGGTGGTGGCGCATCTGAAGACGCAGGGGCGGCCGGACTATCTCGACGCGGTCACCGCCGAGGAGGAGGCCGGAGCGGCCGAGGACGAGGACGGGGCGGTTTTCGACAAGAGCGCCATGGGCCAGTCCGAGAGCGACGACCCCTATGAGCAGGCGGTGGCGGTGGTGCTGCGCGACAAGAAGGCCTCGACCTCCTACATCCAGCGCCGCCTGCAGATCGGCTACAACCGCGCCGCCTCGATCATGGAGCGGATGGAGAACGAGGGCATCGTCGGCCCCGCCAACCACGCCGGAAAACGCGAAATCCTCGTCGAGACCGGCAGGGCCAGGGAAGACGAGGACTAAGAGGGCCGGTGCGACCTCCTCAGCCCTCATCCTGAGGAGCAGCGCAGCGGCGTCTCGAAGGATGCTCCAGGAGGTTCCGGAGACATCTGAAGCATCCTTCGAGACGCGATCTGCGATTGCTCCTCAGGATGAGGGCTTTCATTGGTCAGCGATGTTGGCCCCTGCCGTGCGTGCTTTGGCTCAGTCCGACCAGGACAGCAGGATCTCGTAGGCCGTCGGCTTGACGAGGCGCATGTCCGGATTCGACGAGGAGAATTCCTTGTCGCCGGAGAGCCGGTCGAGCGCCTTGGCGTCGGCGCCCTTCGGATAGCCGAAACGGATCGTCAGCCTGCAGCCGCCGAAGGCCTTGGCGAGCTTGCCGCCCTGCCAGTCGGCCGCGGTGCCGGAATAGTCCCAGTCGAAGCCGAGGATGCTGAAGGGCTTGCCATTGGCGGCCTCGACCGCTGCGAGGGCACTGCCGATGGCGAGGCGCTCGCCCGCTGGCCCGACCACCGCCCAGGCCGAGCCGTCGCGGACATAAATTGTGGCGGGGCCGCGGCGCTTCTTGCCGTCGCGCCAGATCAGCTCGAGCCGGCGCTTCCTGTCTTTGGGAAAGAGGATGGCGCCGGCCACCTTCTCGCCTTCGCCGATCTCGATGCGGGCGCGCTGGACGTTTCCGGCGCCGAACGCCCCGACCAAGGTCGCCTCGTCGGCATCGCGAGCGAAGGCGCCAGTGCAGGCAAGCAGGTCAGGCGTCTGCGCCGAAGCCGTTCCGATCAGGGCGACAAGTCCGATCAGGGCGACAAGCGTGATCGCCGCCAGTTGCGATGCCAGAGCCAGTGTCTTCATGCGGCGCCCCCTTGCCGATGATGGCGGGCCGCCGATGGCGCCGCCCGCGTCAGACCTTGGGAGGCTTTGAAGCACGATCGAAGACGGGCGTCGCCTCGGTCTTGCCGGCCGGGTCCTGGCCCGTCGGGATGTCCTCCGCGGCATGGCGGACAGCCTCTTCCTGCTCGGTCAATCCGTCCAGCGTGTCGTTGGCGTCGCTGCCGGCGTCGTGGACATTGGTCGTGTCGCTGACGCGGCGCCGGTCGCTGATCGGCGTATCCTGGTCAGGGCGGACCGAGGCGTCCTCGGGCCGGACCGGATCGGTCTCGATGCGCTCGTCGAGCAGAGCGGGATTCTCGCGTGGCTTTCCATCCGACATGGCAGTGCTCCTTGGCTGAGTGATTGCCGAACCAAGCTGCGAGCCACTGCATTGTTCCGTGCCGCCTGCCGCGAACCTTCGCGGGGCAAGAGCGTTTATCGGGCATGCAAGGAGTGCCCGCATGACGACGATCCATCAAGCCGGCGGACCGCCGGGTGGCGTGCCGACCAGCCCTACGCCACCACCGGAGCTGCCGCCGATGAACCCCGGCGAGGTCGCGCCGGCACCGCCGATCGAGAATCCGCCGGACAACGAGCCGAACGGCATTCCGAACGATCCGCCGCCGGAACTGCCGCCGAATGCGCCGCCCGAAGGCCCCCCGGCATCGCCGATCGACCTGCCGCCGGCCCGCGATCCGCGCGAGCCGCAGGAGCGGGGCAGCTAGCCTAGCTCAGAGTGCCGGGCGGTCGCTCTCGCCGAGGTCCCAGTAGAGGCCGGCCATCAGGCCGAGCGCTTCGCGCGGGATGGCGACAGGCACATGCTCGTTCGGGGCATGCTGCGAGCAGCCGGGATAGGAATGCGGCACCCAGATCGTGCGCATGCCGACGATATCGGCGAAGATGTCGTTGGGCAGGCCGCCGCCGAGATTGGGCAGCAAAGCCGGCTTCTTGTTGGTGCTCTTCTGCAGCGAGGCCAGAGCCCATTCCACCCAGGGGTCATCGGGATCGAGCCGCGTCGCGTTGAAGACCGCGTCGCGCGCCTTGGTGACTTCGACCATGTCGAAGCCATGGCGCTTGAGGTGGCGCTGCAGCGCCGGGATGACGTCGTCCGGATCGATGCCGACGACGAAGCGCAGTGCGCAGCGGGCCCAGGCGCTCGGCGGTACCGCGTTGACCGGGGTCTCCGGTACGCCCGATTTCATCGCCAGCACGTCGAAGGAGCACCAGCCGAAGACCTGCTCGGCCGGCGACAGGCCGGGCTCGCCCCATTCGGGATCGATGGTCGGGCCATCGGGCCCGCCGTCGATCTCGCAATCGGCGAGGGCCTTGCGCACCGCCGCCGGCAATTCCTTCGGCACCCATTCATGGATGCGGATCTGCCCGGTCGGCGAGGTGATCGAGGCGATGGCATGGGCGAGCTGGATCGCCGGGTCGGAAAGGATACCGCCCCAGTTGCCGGAGTGGTGGCCGCCCTCGCGGGCGTTGATGGTGAGGTCGAAGGTGACGCCGCCGCGGGCGCCCAGGAAGATGGTCGGGCGCTCCGCATTGAGGCGCGGCCCGTCGGAAGCGATTAGCACGTCCGACTTGAACAGCTCCTTCTGCTCGGTGCAGAGCTCGCGCAGGCCGGGCGAGCCGCATTCCTCGCCCATCTCGATCAGGTATTTGACATTGAAGCCGAGCGTGCCGCCGCGCGTCTCGAGCACGGATTTCAGCGCGCTGATGTTGATCAGGTGCTGGCCCTTGTTGTCGACGACGCCGCGTCCGTACCAGCGGTCGCCGCGCTCGGTGAGCGTCCAGGGCGAGAGCCCTTCCGCCCACTGTGCGTCGAGGCCGCGGATGACGTCGCCATGGCCGTAGCCGAAGATCGTCGGCAGGCCCTCGGCCTCGATACGCTCGGCGAAGAGGAAGGGGCCCTTGGCCTTGGGGTGGTTCAGCGTCCGGCAGGAGAAGCCGAGGCTCTCCAGCAGCGGCTGCATCTCCTTTTCCAGATACTCGGTTAGCACCGGGGCGCGCTCGGGGTTCTGGCTCTCGGTCGGCATGGCGATCAGCCGCGACAGGTCGCTCTTGAAGCTGCCGGAGTCGAAATAGTCGAGCGCATGGGCGATCGCCTTGGCGCGGGTCATGGTGGTCACTCCGTCAGAAAGGATCAGTTGCGCTTTTCGGGCGAGATCACGTCGCGCAGGCCGTCGCCCGCGAGGTTGATCGCGAAGATCAGCAGGGCGAGCGCCGTGCCGGGCAGGGCGATCAGCCAGAACGAGAAGAACATGTAGGCCTTGGCCTCGGAGACCATCAGGCCCCACGACGGCAGCGGCGGCTGCACGCCGAGGCCGAGGAAGGAGAGCGCGGCTTCGAGCAGGATGGCGCTCGCCGCCTCCAAGGTCGCGACCACGATCAGATGCGGGGCGATGTTGGGCAGGACCTCGCGCAGGATGATGCGGGTCGTGCTGGCGCCCGAGGCCTGCGCCGCCGTGATGTAGTCGAGCGAGCGGACCTGCTGCGTCGCGCTGCGCATCACCACGGCGAAGCGGTCCCATTTCAGGAGCCCGAGCACCAGGATGACGATCCAGAGCGAGGAGCCGATGATGGCGACGACGGCGAGCGCCACCAGGATCACCGGCATGGCGAGGCGGGTGGTGACCATGAAGGTCACGGCCATGTCGATGCGGCCGCCGAAATAGCCGGCGAGCAGGCCCATGGTCGTGCCGATCAGCCCGGCGATGGCGACGACGCTGATGCCGATGATCAGCGAGATGCGGGCGCCGTAGAGCAGGCGCGAGAGATAGTCGCGCCCGAGCGGGTCGGTGCCGAGCGGATGGACCCAGTTGCCCTTGTCGTACCAGAACGGTGGGACGTTCCGCGCCGTCAGGTTCTGCAGATAGGGATCATGCGGCGCCAGCAGCGGGGCGAGCAGCGCCAGCACGATGAAGAGCACCAGCAGGCCGAAGCCGAACAGGAAGGATTTCTGGGCCAGCGCGCGGCGCAACAGGCGACGGCCGCCGGTGATATCGCTGGAGGCAAGGGGGAGGGAGGTCGCATCGCTCATTTCAGGATACCCGGATTCGCGGATCGAGCCAGGCATTGGCGATGTCGGCCAGCAGCGTCAGCAGGACGTAGACGACCGAGAGCAGCAGGACGATGACCTGCATGACCGGGAAATCCTTGTAGGTGATGCTCTGATAGGCGAGGTAGCCGAGGCCATCGAGCGCGAAGATCGTCTCGATCACCACCGAGCCGCCGAGCAGGAAGCCGAGCTGCACCGCCGTCAGCGCGACCACCGGCACTGCGGCGTTGCGCAAGGCATGGGTGATGACGACGGCATGGGACGACAGTCCCTTTGCGCGGGCGGTGCGGATATAGTCGGCCGAGAGCACCTCGATCATGCCGGCGCGGATCAGGCGCATGAAGGCCGGGGCGGTGTAGTAGCCGAGCGCGATCGTCGGCATGACGTAATGCAGCCAGGTCCCTGAGCCGGAGACCGGCAGCCAGCGCAGCGTGATCGAGAACAGCATCACCAGGATCAGCGCGAAGAAGAAGTTCGGCATCGCCTGGCCGAAAACGGCGATGGCCAGCGCCAGGCGGTCGATCCAGCTATTGGCGTAGATCGCCGCGAGCACGCCGAGCGGGATCGAGATCAGAAGCGCGAAGGCGAGCGAGGAGAGGCCGAGGATCAGCGTCACCGGCAATTTGGCGAAGACCAGCGAGGAGACGTCGGTCTTGAAATAGATCGAGGTGCCGAAATCGCCTGACAGCGTCTTCAGCAGCCAGTCGAGATACTGGACGACGAGCGGCCGATCGAGCCCGTAGGTCTTGCGGATGACGTCGAGGTCAGCCTGCTGCGCGCCTTCGCCGGCAATCGCGACCGCGATGTCGCCGGATAGGCGCAGCAGGAAGAAGGCGATGGCCGAGACCGCGAGGGCGACGAGCAGCGCCAGGCCGAGCCGTTTGACGATGAAGCCGAGCATGGCTTGCTTCCAATTGTGAAGGTGATGTCCGCGCCGGGTTATGAGCCCGGCGCGTTATGGTCGGCCTTGAGCCGACCATCTCTTTCAGGAGATTCTCGGGTCTGCGCTTCGTTTCGCCCGAGAATGACCCCTATGCCTTACTTCCAGCCCATCTCCCAGAAGCGGACGAGCTCGTCCGGATAGGCCTTGAAGTTCAGGTCCTTGTTGGCGACGTAGTAGACCGGCAGCGAATAGAGCGGCACGGCATAGGCCTTGTCGGCGATGATCTTCAGGCCGGCCTTGTAGGCCTCCTTGCGCACCGCCCGATCGACCGAGTTGTTGCCCTTCTCCAAGAGGTCGCGGACCTGCGGGTCGCGGGTGATGTCCTCGCTGCGGAAGGCGAAGTAGTTCGGCGTCGCGGCCGAAACGTCGTTGACCGAGAACGAGCCCCAGGTCTGGTGCGTCAGCATTGCCTTGTTGGTGGCGATCTGCTCGCGCATCGCGGCGTATTGCAGGAAGCGCAGATTGGTCTTGATGCCGACGGCCTGGAGATAGCCGATCAGCGCCTCGGTCTGGTTGCGCTCGCGATAGGCGACGATGTCCATGGTCAGGCTGGGATGGCCGGCTTCCGCCAGCAGCGCCTTGGCCTTAGCGGGATCATAGGGATAGCGCGCCGCGCCCTCGTCGGTGCAGCCGAACTGCGAGGGGAAGCAGATCGTGTTGATGACGCGCGAGCCCGTGCCGACGATGTTCTTGACCATCGCCTCGCGGTCGATGGCGTGGATGATCGCCTTGCGCACGCGCTCGTCCTTGAGGGCGGGGGCCGGCGTGCCGTCGAGGATGTTCATCTGCATGAAGACGATGCGCATCGTCTCGCCGGAGACGACCTGCAGTGTCGGCACGCTCTGGAGCTGGTCGGCCTGGTCCTTTGGGACGTGCATGATCAGGTCGGCGCCGCCCGATAGCATCTCGGCCATCTGAGTCTGGCGATCCGGGATGAAGCGGATCTCGAACTTGCCGACCTTGGGCTGCGGCTTCGGCGAATCCTTGAAGTAATCCTTGTTGAGCTCGAGCGTGATCGACTTGCCCGGCACATAGTTCGAGACCTTGTAGGGGCCCGAGCCGACCGGCTTCTCGTTCTGGCCCTTGGGCCCGACCTTCTCGTAATACTCGTTCGGATGGATCACGACCGGGCCGGCGAGGTACTCGATCGCGGCCGGAAAGATCTCCTTGGTGGTCAGCCGGACCTTGTACTTGTCGAGCTTCTCGGCCTTGGCGATCCAGTTGACGTTGCCCTGGGTGACGACCTTGTTCTCGGGCTTGGAGATGAAGTTCAGCGTGTAGACGACGTCGTCGGCGTCGAACTCCTCGCCATTGTGGAACTTCACGCCCTCGCGCAGCTCGAACTCGATGGTCTTGTCGTCGACCTGCTTCCAGCTTTTGGCGAGCTGGCCTTTGTACTCGTTGGTGGCGGGGTCGCGGTAGATCAGCGTGTCCCAGACATTGGCGCCGATGATCACGCCGATGCGGACATTGTTGAAGAACGGATCGACGCTTTCGGGCGCCTGGTCATAGGCGAAGCGGACGGTGTTGGCGGCCTTCTGGGCCAAGGCGGGCGTGGTAAAGGCGGTCGCAGCCAGAATGGTTGCGGCCAGGGCCGTTGAGGCCTTGTCGAAGAAGCGCATGTTTTCCCCTCGCAGCGTTGTCGCTTGTCTCGTTCGGCGGGCAGCCTCGGGCCACCGTCACGCCGGCGACACAAACTCTGCACAGCTTCGTGCTTGCCGCCATAAGAATGAATCGAAAGGATCGTTGCCGAGACGGCAATGCCTTGCTACGGCAGCCATCTTCTCAGCCCTCATCCTGAGGAGCCGCGTCAGCGGCGTCTCGAAGGATGCTCCAGGACGCTCCGGAACCAGCTGGAGCATCCTTCGAGACGCGATCTGCGATCGCTCCTCAGGATGAGGGCTGAGCATGTCGGAAGTGGTAGCCGAGGTTCATGACGTGCAGACTCCGGCCTTGCGGTATTTCCTGGCGGTGGTGCGGACCGGCTCGATCAGCGCCGCGGCGCAGCGCCTGCGCGTCGCCGGCTCGGCCGTCAGCCGCCAGATCGCCAATCTCGAAAAGGAGCTGGACGCGGCGCTGTTCGAGCGGCGCTCGCACGGCATGATCCTGACCCAGGCCGGCCAGACGCTGGCGGCCTACGCGCAGCGGCTCGAACTGGAGAGCGAGCAGGTCGTCAGCGAGATCCGCGAACTGCGCGGTGCCAGCAAGGGCCTGATCCGGCTCGGCGTCACCGAGGGCTTTGCGGTCAGCTTCATTCCGGAGGTGATCTACGCCTTCCGCCAGCAGCATCCGGACGTCGCCTTCGACGTCAAGGTGATGTCGCCGCAGGTCGTCACCGAGCATGTCCGCACCGGGGCGATCGACCTCGGGCTGACCTTCGTGCTGCAGCAGGAGCGCGGCGTCACCATCAACTGGCAATGCGCGGCGCGGACCTATGCCTTCGTCGCGCCGCACCACCCGCTGGCGGGCAAGGAATCGATCCGGATCGAGGACATCTTCGTCCACCCGGTCGCGGTGCTCGACAGCGAGGCGACGGTACGCAAGATCGTCGACATCTATTTCTCGGCGCGCGGGCTCACCGTCGAGCCGGTGCTGGTCTCGACCAACGTCGCGGGGCTCGGGCATTTCTGCAAGCTCGGCGGCGCGGTGATGTTCGCGAGCTCGATCGCCTTCGGCGCCTCGATCCGCGACGGCTCGGTGGTGGCGCTGCCGCTCCGGGATGGCGACCTGCCGCCGCGCAGCCTGCAGATCCAGAGCATGTCGGGCCGGGCGCTGCCCAAGGTGGTGACGAACTTCCTGAGCGTGCTGATCGAGGAGCTGCAGCACGCCGATGTGCTGGCGGCGATGGCGACCGAGCGGGCTCCGGCTTCCGAGGTCCGGCAGGCATGAGCGTTCCCGTGAAGGCCGATGCGCCCGAGATCATGGTGCCGCATCCTCACCAGCTCGTCGCGCGCGACGCGATCCTGGCGGCGCGGGCGGCGGGCAAGCCGGGTTTCCTGCTTGGTGACCTCACCGGGCTCGGCAAGACGCTCTCGGCCTGGCTCGCCATCTCGGCCATGCCCGAGCAGGAGGTGCTGGTGATCTGCCCGAAGGGCGCAATTCCGCAATGGCGGCGCACCATCCCCCATGCTGGCCTGCCGGCGAAGAAGCTCACCCTGATGAACTTCGAGCGGACGAAGTCGCTGCTCGCGCCACCGCCGGCCTCGAACAAGCGTTCGACCCGGGCGAAGAACAACGAGCTCGCCAAGCACGGCACGCCGAAACGGATCTGGCCGCTGGTGGTGATCGACGAAGCCCATCGCATTCGCAACCCGAACTCGCAGCAGGGGCTGGTCTGCCGGCAGATGGCGGCCGCCGCGCAGTTCACGATCTATATGAGCGCGACGGCCGGGCAGGCGCCGCACGAGCTCTCCTATCTTGCGCGTTTGCTGTCGGTGGCGACGGGCGCGCCCGGAGCCGATCTCGACGGTTTCCGGGCGCTGATGAAGCGGCTGAAGATCGGCAAGGCCAAGGGGCGCTGGAAGAACTGGAGCTGGGAGCCGAACGAGAGCGACCGAAAGGTGATGGCGGACCTGCTCTATCGCGGCGCCAACGCCATCGGCCTGCGTCGCCGGCCGGAGGAGATCGCCGGCTGGCCGGAGGTGCAGCGCGAGCTCGCTCCCGTTGCGCTCGATACGAGCGAGCGCAAGCTCTACGACGCGACCTGGCGCGAATTCCGGCGCGAGCTCGGCCTCGCCGGCGGTTCGACCCGGAAGCCCGCCGGCTGGGCTGCCGATCTGCGCTTTCGCCAGAAGGCGAGCCTGCTGCGCACCACCGGCACGGCCGAATTCTGCCAGGATCTGCTGGAGAACGACGAGCAGGTCGCGATCTCCGTCGCCTTCCTCGAAACCGGAGCGATGCTGGCCGAGAAGCTTGCGGGCAGGGGCTGGCGCGTCGGCTCGATCACCGGCGAGCATTCCGGCGAAGTCAATGAAGCCACCCGCATCGCCTTCCAGACCGGCAATCTCGACGCCGTCGTCTTCACCGTGACCGAGTCGATTTCGCTGCACCGGGCCGAGATGCCTGGCGGCGAACGCGAGCGGGCACTGGTCGTCCATGATCTCCGGCACAGTGCGATCCAGCTGCAGCAGATCGAAGGGCGCTGCCATCGCGACGGCCAGCACGCGACGATCTTCTATGCCTATGCCGAGGATACGGTGGAAGAGAAAGTCGCCGCGACCGTGCTCGCCCGCATGGCGGCGATGGAGGGCCTGGCCGGCGACGAGACGGCGCTGCTCGATGCCATCGCTGGGGAGGTCGAGCGGGCGGCGCTGGCGAGAGAGGCGGCGTAGGCGCTGCCCTTTCCCGTCATGGTCGGGCTCGTCCCGACCATCCACGTCTTTGAAGGTCGAAGGCCTCGTTCAAGACGTGAATGCTCGCCACAAGGGCGAGCATGACGGCATGGGAGCGCTGACGCTCAATTCATCTGCGAGCGCGGCGGCTCGTCCGGAGCCCGCTCGCCGACGCGCTTGGCCTCGTCGACGACGCGCTCGGTTGCGCCGACGGCCTTGTACCAGAGGTCGCGCGTGTAGGCGCCCTGGTGGACGATGGCGTCGTAGCCGATCGCGATGACCGCGATCACCAGCAGAATGCGAAACATGGGTATCCCCCGTCCGAAACGTTACTCGGCAGGAAACGCCTCGGCCGCGGCCGGGTTCCGCTGCGGCGAGGTTGACCATCGCCGCGCGGCATTGTCCCTTCCATCGGCAGGGAGACACGCGGAATGTTCGAGGATCTCAAGGGCAAGCGGGTTCTGGTGACGGGCGCTTCCTCAGGGTTAGGGGCGCATTTCGCCCGGCTGCTCGCGGGGAAGGGAGCGCATGTGGTGGCTGCGGCGCGCCGGACCGAGCGACTTGAGGAACTGGCGCGTGAGTGCGAGAGCTTGCGGGGCAAGGTCTTGCCGCTCGCGCTCGATGTGAGTTCGGCCAAGGTGATCGAGGCAGGCATCGCCGAGGCTGTCAGGCTGCTCGGCGGGCTCGACGTGCTGGTCAACAATGCCGGCGTCGGCGAGACGGAAGCTGCGCTCTCGGTCAGCGAGGCGCAGTGGGACAGCCAGATCGACGTCAACCTGAAGGGCTGCTTCTTCGCGGCGCAGGCGGCGGCGAAGCTTATGGTGGAACAGGACAGCGGCGGGGCGATCGTTAATATCGCCTCGATCCTGGGCGAGCGCGTCGCCGGCAAGGTCGCGCCCTATGCGATCTCGAAGGCCGGGCTGATCCAGATGACCAAGGCGCTGGCGCTGGAATGGGCCCGGTACAAGATCAGAGTCAACGCGCTGGCGCCGGGCTACATCGTCACCGACATCAATCGCGCGTTCTTCGCAGGGGAGGCCGGCGAGGCTCTGAAGAAGCGCATCCCGATGCGCCGGGCCGGTGAGCTCGATGATCTCGACGGGCCGCTCCTGCTGCTCTGCTCGGAGGCCGGGCGCTACATGACCGGCGCGGTCGTCGCGGTCGATGGCGGGCATCTGGTCAGCGGGTTGTAGGCGGCCGGAACAGCCGGCGGCTGGGCAAGTTGCCTGTGTGGAAACAGGAGGAACCCATGCATAAGCCGGAAGGGCACAACGCTGTCTCGCCCTATCTCATGGTCGCCGATGCCGAGCAGGCGCTCGCTTTCGCCAAGGCCGTCTTCGGAGCTGATCCCAGCTTCATCGCCCGGCGCGAGGATGGCGGGATCATGCATGCCGAGTTCAGGATCGACGATTCGATCGTGATGCTCGGGCAGGCGCCGGGCGGGCCGGAATCCCATGTCCACGTCTATGTCGCCGACCCCGAGGCCTTGATCGCGAAGGCTGTGGCGGCTGGCGGCACGCTGATCCAGGCGCCGGAGGAGAAGGGCGACGGCGATCGCCGCGGCGGGGTCAAGGACCCCGCCGGTACGACGTGGTGGCTGGCGCGGATGGTCGATCCGGCGGGGCGAAAGAAGACGAACGCGCTCTAGCCAGAGGGCAGCAAATCGCGCATCCGCAGCAAGGTTATCTTCTTGACCTGCGCGAGGGCGGTCTCGAATTCGCGCTGTGGCGTGCTCGCCATCCGTTCCTCGAAGTTCGCGAGGATGTCGGCCTTCGTCAATCCCTTGACGGCCAGGATGAAGGGGATGCCGAACCTCGCCTTGTACGCTTCGTTCAGAGCGGTGAAACGGGCGCGCTCGTCAGATGTCAGGCGGTCGAGACCCGCCGAGCCCTGTTCGTCCGCCGATTCCGCGGTCAACTCGCCGGCGGCGGCGATCTTGCCGGCAAGGTCGGGGTGCTGTTTCAGGAAGGCTATCTGGGTTTCGCGCGGACTTTCCCGCACGACCCTGAACATCGCGGAGTGGAGCGCATCGGCGGAGTCGTGCTTCGCATTGATGCCAGCCGCGTAGGCCTTCTCGGCGATCCACGACGAATGCTCGAAGACCCGGCCAAAGACCTCGACGAAAAGCGCCCGAGGCAGCCGCGAGGGCTTGTAGCCCCCTTCCGGCGGATGTGTCCTGACCCAATGTCGGGCGATGTCGAGCCGCGTTGCGACCCAGACGCGATCATGGCTCTGGACGTAGTCGAGGAAGCGGGCGAGCGCGGCGGCCCGGCCGGGCCGGCCGACGAGCCGGCAATGCAGGCCGACCGACATCATCTTCGGCGCGGTCTCGCCCTCGGCATAGAGCGTGTCGAACGAGTCCTTTAGATAGGCGAAGAACTGGTCGCCGCTGTTGAAGCCCTGTGGCGTCGCAAAGCGCATGTCGTTGGCGTCGAGCGTATAGGGGACGGCGAGCTGCGGGCCGTGCGGCCCCTGCAGCCAATAGGGCAATTCGTCGGCATAGACGTCGGCGGTGTAGAGGAAGCCGCCTTCCGCCATGGTCAGAGGAATGGTGTTGACCGAGGTGCGGCCCTGATAGCAGCCGAGCGGACGGGTCCCGGCGAGCTCGGTCTGGATGCGGATCGCTTCGAGGATGTGCTCGCGCTCGAGTTCTGCGGGCGTGTCGCGATAGTCGATCCATTTCAGGCCGTGGGTCGCGATCTCCCAGCCGGCCTCCTGCATCGAGGCAACGATCTGCGGATAGCGCTGCAGGGCCGACGCGACGGCGAAGACCGTGACGGGCAGATTGCGCTCAGTGAACATCCGCCACAGCCGCCAATAGCCGGCGCGCGAGCCGTATTCGTAGATCGACTCCATGTTCATATGGCGCTGGCCGGGCCAGGGCGCGGCACCGACGATCTCGGAGAGGAAGGCCTCCGAGGCGGCATCGCCATGCAGGATGTTGTTCTCGCCGCCCTCCTCGTAATTGACCACGAACTGCACGGCGATGCGGGCCTGCCCCGGCCAGTGCGGATGCGGAGGGGTGCGGCCATAGCCGACGAGGTCGCGCGGGTAGGAAGGGCTCATGAGATGATTCAAGTCCATGCGAGCGAGAGTCAAGAACGGCCGGCAAGCCGTTCTCGATGAGTCGTTTTCAGCTGCCCCGATAGGTCGAATAGCTCCAGGGCGAAGCGAGCAGCGGTACGTGATAATGGCCCTGCGGCTCGGCGATGGCGAAGCGGATCGGCACGAGATCGAGGAAGGCCGGCTCAGGCAGCTTCGTGCCGAGATGGCGGAAATAGTCGCCGATCGCGAAGGTCAATTCATAGCTGCCGACCGGTAGCCTGCCGGTGAGCAGAGGCGCATCGGTGCGGCCGTCGGCATTGGTGACGGTGTCGGCGATCCGTTCGCGGCTACCGTCCGGCAGCAGCGCGTCGAGCGCGATCGCGACGCCCGCGGCCGGCCTGCCGTTGACCGTATCGAGCACATGCGTCGACAGACGCCCCATAGCCCTGAACCTCTCGTTGACGCTGCGTTGAGCAGCTGGAATGACGCTTGCCTTCCAAGGCTGCGAACCTAGTCTGGACCGTGATGCAAGTTCCCTTCCGGATTCCGCCCTGTCAAATCGCAAACATACCGCTCCACCCGGAGTCCGTCCGTGCTTGAGGCCTATCTGATGGAGTGGGGCAGCCAGCTTCTGCGCTGGCTGCATGTGATCGCGGCGATCGCCTGGATCGGCTCGTCCTTCTTCTTCATCCACTTGGACGCCTCGCTGAGGGCCGCGCCGGATGCGCCCAGGACCGAGGCCGGCCAGCCGACGCAGTTTCTCGCCTGGCAGGTCCATGGCGGCGGCTTCTATGCGATGCGCAAATACCTGGTCGCGCCGGAGGTGCTGCCGAAGGAGCTGACCTGGCACAAATGGCAGGCCTACTGGACCTGGATCTCGGGCTTCTTCCTCTTGGTCTGGGTCTATTACGCGCAGTCGGAGCTCTATCTGATCGACCCGGCGGTGATGGCACTTTCGCCGATCGCGGCGGGCGCGATCGGGATCGCGGCATTGGCCGGTGGCTGGCTGTTCTACGACCTGCTCTGCAAGTCGCCGCTCGGCAAGAACGACGTCGTGCTCGGTCTGCTTGGCTTCGGCTATGTCGTCGCAGCAAGCTTTGCCTTCGCCTCGGTCTTTTCCGGGCGCGGCGCGCTGATTCATACCGGCGCGCTGATGGCGACGATCATGTCGGCCAATGTCTTCTTCGTGATCATGCCGGGCCAGCGCAAGACCATCGCTGCGATGGTCGCCGGCGAGGTGCCTGATCCGAAATACGGCAAGCAGGCCAAGCAGCGCTCGCTGCACAACAACTACATCACCCTGCCGGTGCTGTTCCTGATGCTGGCGAACCACTACCCGGTGACTTACGCCAATTCGGCGGTGATCCCGGTTCTGGTCGCGCTGATCATCGTCGCGGGTGCACTGATCCGGCATTTCTACAATGTCCGCCATGCCGACCATGCCAAATCGC
This sequence comes from Allobosea sp. FBZP-16, assembly GCF_002831785.1. Lineage (NCBI taxonomy): Bacteria > Pseudomonadati > Pseudomonadota > Alphaproteobacteria > Hyphomicrobiales > Alloboseaceae > Allobosea > Allobosea sp. FBZP-16. Next base: position 201,589 of record NZ_LNCQ01000012.1, read on the forward strand.
CGTGGTGGACCTGGGCGGTGGCGGCGCTCGCGCTCTGGCTCGCCTTCTGGGTGGCGATGGCGTCCTCGCCCGGCGGTCGCGAGCGTCTCGGGCTGAAGCCGCTGGAACCGGCCAAACCGATGATGCTCGCCGGTCTCGTCGCGCCGTCGCCGGAGGTCGCCAACATCGTCACGGGACGCTGCGCCATGTGCCATGCGCCGGAGCCGTCCTGGCCTGGCCTGCAGATCGCGCCCAAGGGCGTCTTCCTGCACGAACCCGAGCTGATCGCCCGCCAGCGCCGCGCCATTGGCGTGCAGGCGGTGCTGACCCATGCCATGCCGCCGAACAACCTCTCGGGCATGACCGCGGACGAACGGCGCGTCCTCGCCGCCTGGGTGGCGCAGAAGCGCTGACCCGGCTTCGCACGGCGCGGCAAGTTGACGCTGCCGGGCCACAGTCGAGCGCTCGATCCGCGCTGTTCAGTTTCATTCAGTTTCGGTTCATCGCGGAACCATCATCGTCGAACGTGATCACATCGGCGTGATCGGCGCGTGATCATGCGCGCCGGGCGCGCCGGGGGCCTTGGGGGTCCAGTTGAAAGCCGTGTGGAGATCGGGCTCCAGCTACTGGCTGGCGGCCGCGCTGTTCTGTTGCGCCTGGGTGGCGCTGTGCTGGCCCTGGCTGTCGGGAGCGGTGACGATTCCGTTCGACGCCAAGGCGCATTTCCAGGCGCAGATCCAGTTCCTGGCGCAGGCGCTGCACTCGGGCCAGTCGCCGTTCTGGACCCACAACGTCTTCGCCGGCTCGCCCCAGGTCGCCGATCCGCAATCGCTGATCTTCTCGCCCGCGATCCTGCTGGCGCTGTTCAACCCCTCGCCGAGCTTCCGCGCGGTCGATGCCTATGTGCTGGCGCATCTGCTGGTCGGCGGGCTCGCCATGCTGATGTTCTTCCGCGACCGCAACTGGCATCCGGCGGGGGCGCTGCTCGCGGCGCTGGTCTTCGCCTTCGGCGCCTCCGCCGCCTGGCGGGTCCAGCATGTCGGCCAGATCGCCAGCTTTGCCTTCTTCGGATTGTCGTTCTGGCTGACGGCGCGGATGCTGCAGCGCGCCTCGCTGCGCTATGGCCTGCTCGCCGGCTTTTCCGCCGGGATGATGGTACTCGAGCCCGATCAGGTCGCGTTGCTCGGCGCCTATATCCTGATCGGCATGGTTGTGGCCTACTGGCTCTCCGAGGGTTGGACGGGTTTGCGCGAGAGTCTCGCGCCGATCGCGGCCGCCTGCTTTGCCGGCATCGTCACCATTGCGGTGCCGCTGCTCTGGACCTGGCTCTTCGCCGAGGCGACGACGCGCCCCGCCATCGATCTCGTCGAAGCCGGCAGGGGCTCGCTGCACCCGGCCTCGCTGCTGACCGCCTTCGTCGGCGACCTGTTCGGCGTGCGTGACCCGTCCGTCGAATTCTGGGGACCTTACGCCCCGGACTGGAACGCCAAGGAGCTCTTCCTGTCGAAGAATATGGGGCAGGTCTATCTGGGGGCGTTGCCTTTCCTGCTGCTGATCGTACCGGGCCTGACGCGCGGCTGGCTCTGGGATAGGGCGATCCGGCCCTTCACCATCCTGTTCGTGCTGATGGTGCTGTTCGCGCTCGGCCGCTACACGCCGCTGTTCCACCTGGCCTATGACTATCTGCCGGGCGTCAAGGTGTTCCGGCGGCCGGCCGATGCGACCTTCCTGATCGGCGGACTCGGGGCCGTGCTCTCGGGCTATCTGCTGCATCGCATGCTCAGCGAGGAGAAGCAGGGCGCGATCTGGCGCGATCTCGGCATCGGCGCCGGTGCGATCGCGCTGCTGATCGGCGTTGCCTTGCTGGTGGCGCGTCAGGCCGGCCATCTCGGTCAGGCCTGGCTGCCCAGCGCGACCGCTGCTGCCTGGTTCGCCAGTGCGCTCCTGCTCCTCGTGGTGCTGACCCGCTGGCGCGGCGCTGCGACCCCGCTTGCCGCGAGCCTGTTCATCACCGGCGTCGTCGCTGCCGACCTTGCTGCCAATAACGGTCCGAACGAGGCTACGGCGCTGGCGCCCGAGGTCTATGACGTGCTCCGGCCGGAGACCAAGAACGAGACCGTCGCCGTGCTGAAGAAGCTGACGGCCCAGCCGTCGGATTCAGCCCGGCGCGACCGGGTCGAACTGCTCGGCATGGGCTTCGAGTGGCCCAATGCCGGCATGATCCACGGCTTCGATCATACGCTCGGCTACAACCCGCTGCGTCTGGCCGACTTTTCGGATGCGGTCGGCACGCGCGATTCGATCGCGGCGCCGGGCGAGCGCGTGTTCACGCCCCTGTTCCCGTCCTATCGCTGCCGCCTCGCCGATTTCCTCGGCCTGCGCTACATCGCGACCCGGGTGCCGATCGGTGAGGTCGACCGCTCGCTGCGCGAGGGCGACCTCAAGCTCGTCGCCTATACCAAGGACGGCTACATCTACGAGAACCCGCGGGCGCTGCCGCGCGTGATGTTCGTCGGCGGCTGGGAGCTTGCCGATTTCGAGGGGATGAAGTCGGCCGGGAAATGGCCGGAGGCCGACCCGCAGCGCGTCGTCCTGCTCGACCAGGAGCCGGAGCCCGGCGTGCCGGAAGGGCCGGTCGCGAGCAATGCCGAGGTCAAGCTCAAGCGCTACCGCAACACGGTGGTCGAGATCGAGGTCACGACCGCCCAGCCCGGCTTCGTCGTGCTGAACGACATCTGGCACCCCTGGTGGAAGGCCGAGCTCGACGGCCAGGAGGTCGAGATCCTCAAGGCGAACGTCCTGTTCCGCGCCGTGCAGGTTCCGGCCGGCACGCACAAGATCCGCTTCAGTTTCCATCCGCTCGAGGGGGCGATCGCCGAACTGCGCGACCGCGTGACGCCGCCGGAAGAGGAGGGCGTGGTCGCGGAAGCGCCGACGCATAGCGGCCCTTCGGGCTCGCCGGCGACGCGCATCCAGCCGGTACCGCCGGAGCCGGTCTCGCGCCCGGCGCACGACATGGCCGCACATGAGATGCTGCCGTCCGCGTCGGCGATATCGGTGGTGCGGTAGGGGCAAGCAACGTCATGCTCGGCCTTGAGCCGAGCATCTCAGGCCGGAAGAGACTCCAATAGCGCCTTCTCGTCATGAGATTCTCGGGTCTGCGCTTCGCTTCGCCCGAGAATGACGCTTAGGGCTCAAGCCACGCCGAGCTTCTTCTGCAGGGCGCTCGACGAGGTCGTGTACTGGAAGGTCAGCCGCTTCTCCGGATAGACGTAGCGGTGGACCTTCTGGGCGGCGAGCGCCGCCTCGTGGAAGCCCGAGAGGATCAGCTTCAGCTTGCCGGGATAGGTGTTGATGTCGCCGATGGCGAAGATGCCAGGCACATTGGTCTCGAACTTCTCGGTGTCGGCCGGGATCAGGTTCTCGTGGAGGTTGAGACCCCAGTCTGCGATCGGGCCGAGCTTCATCGTCAACCCGAAGAAGGGCAGCATCGTGTTGCAGGCGATCTCGAACTCGACGCCGGCATTGTCACGGCAGACCGCGCCGTGCAGCTCGTTGCCCTCGCCCTTGAGGCCCATGACCTGGCCGAGCCGCAGATCCATCGCACCGGAGGCGACGAGGGCGCGCATCTGCTCGACCGAATGCGGCGCGGCGCGAAAATCGTCGCGCCGATGCATCAGCGTCACGCGCTTTGCGATCGGCTGCAGGTTCAGCGTCCAGTCGAGCGCCGAATCGCCGCCGCCGACGATCAGGATCTCGCGGCCGCGGAAGGCCTCCATCTTGCGCACGGCATAGTGCACGCCGCCGCCGTCGCTGCGGCCCTCATAGGCCTCGATGCCGGGAATCGGGGGCTTCTTGGGCAGGAAGGAGCCGCCACCGGCGGCGATCAGCACCGTCTTGGCCTCGAACACCGTGCCGCCAGCGGTGCGCAGGCGGAAACGCGGGGCCTCGGCTGAGCCGAGCACCTCGACCGCCTCGATCATCTGGTTGAGATGGAAGGTCGCGCCGAAGGGCTTGATCTGCTCCATCAGGTTGTCGACCAGCCCCTGGCCGGTGACGAGCGGGAAGCCGGGAATGTCGTAGATCGGCTTCTCCGGATAGAGCTCGGCGCACTGGCCGCCGACCTTGGGCAGGATGTCGACGAGATGGGCCCTGATGTCGAGCAGGCCGAGCTCGAACACGGCGAACAGGCCGCAGGGGCCGGCGCCGATGATCAGCGCGTCGGTCTCGACGGTCTCGCCCTCGATGGTGGCGGCGATGTTCATGGGTCTTCGTTCCTCAGGACGGCTTCGAGGGCCGCCGATCGCCCCCCGATGCCGGAAATCCGCCGGCCTTGCAATGCGACATGGCGCAAGGCCGGGCGGGCCGGACCGCATGCGGAATGGGGCTTTCAGCCGCCGGTTTCGGCGGTGAGCCCAGCGGCGGCGATGCCGGCGAGCGCCGCCGCCTCGTCATTGTCCGAGGTGTCGCCGGAGATGCCGACGACGCCGATGAGGTTGCCGCCGGGATCGCGGATCAGCGCGCCGCCGGGCACGGGCACGACCGGGCCGCCGACCGAGAGAGCGACGCCGTTGATGAAGTGCGGGCGCTCCAGCGCCATCTTGTTGAGGGTGCGCGGGCCGACGCCGAGCGCGATCGCGCCATTGGCCTTGCCGAGCGCGATCTCGCCGCGCTTCAGGCTGGTGCCGTCCTGCGCCAAGAAGAATTTCTGCGCGCCGCGGGCGTCGAGCACCGCGATGGCGAGCGGCTTCAGCCCGTTCTCGCGGGCGTATTTCAGGGCGCCGTCGACGATCGCGTTGGCCTGGTCGAGGGAGAGGGCGGTCATAGGTGGCCTTTCCTGGGTATCGATGGCGGAGCCTGCCGGCCTGGCAACGTTCTGCCAGTGCCGGCGACATGAGGGAAGGGCAGTCGTCAGGCTTCGTCTCGTGACGGTTTAGTCTTGCAGTTGTCGTTCCGAGTCGGCTTCATGTGTTGCCCGTCTCGGGATATGTTCCGCAAGGTGATTGCCATTTTTGCGACCAGAACATGCTCCAAGGCTGTCGCGTTGCGCGAAGCCCGATCGTTCGGCCAATCCTGGCGGGGCGGCCAGCGCATGAGGAGAATACGCCATGGGTCTGTTCAGTTTCATCAAGGAAGCCGGTGCCAAGATCTTCGGGTCGAGCTCGGCCAATGCGGCAACGGCTGATCAGTTGCAGAAGGAACTGGCGGGCCATGGCCTGCCGTCCGACGTCAAGATCGACGTCTCGGGCGACAAGGTGAAGGTCTCCGGCAAGGCGATGACCACGGAGGAGGCCGAGAAGATCATCCTGGCGATCGGCAACACCGCCGGCGTCGGCTCGGTCGAATCGGAGCTGATCGTCAACAAGGAGGCGGCAGCCGCGGTGTTCTACACGGTCAAGAAGGGCGATACGCTCTGGAAGATCGCCGAGGAGCATTACGGCAAGGGCAAGGGCGCCAAGTACACCGAGATCGTCAAGGCCAACACCCCGCCGGTGAAGGATCCCGACCTGATCCAGCCGGGCTGGGTGCTGCGCATCCCGCCGCTGGCCTGAGCCGGCGCGGCGTCTCCGCCGCTTGCCAATTGGTTGCAGATGAAACTATTATGACCGGGAGGCCGTCAGCGACGGCCTCCCGGCTTGCGTTCAAGCCGGTTTCCACCTCAATAGTGCAAGACGCGAGACGGGACGGGCGGCGAGGCCGCCGAAAGCCCGCGGCAGGGGCGACCGCAACCACCGATTTTTCCCAGGGGAGGGATGTAATGACTTTTGACCGCCGCAAATTCCTGACGCTCGCCGGCTCGGCCGTGGCTGCGCCCGCCGTGCTGCGCGCCACGCGCGCCAATGCCCAGGAAGTGACGCTGCGCATGCACCACTTCCTGCCGCCGGTGGCGAACGGGCATTCCAAGTTCCTGAAGCCATGGGCCGACAAGGTCGGAGCCGAATCGAACGGCCGGATCAAGATCGACATCTTCCCGTCGATGCAGCTCGGCGGCACGCCGCCGCAACTCTACGACCAGGCTCGCGACGGCGTCGTCGACATCGTCTGGACGCTGCCCGGCAACACGCCCGGCCGCTTCACCGGCATCGAGGCGTTCGAACTGCCCTTCGTGCCGAACAAGCGGGCGCTGGTGAACTCGCTGGCGCTGACCGACTATGCCGCGGAGCACCTCAAGGACGAGTTCAAGGACGTCCATCCGATCTGCTTCTGGGCGCATGATCACGGGCTGATCCATGCCAACAAGCCGGTGAAGACGATGGAGGACCTGAAGGGCCTCAAGCTGCGCTTCCCGACCCGGCTCGCCGGCGAGGCGCTGCGCGCGCTCGGCGCCAACGCCATCGGTATGCCGATCCCGCAGGTGCCGGAATCGCTGGCGCAGCGCGTCATCGACGGCTGTGTCGTGCCCTGGGAGGTCGTGCCGTCGATCAAGGTCCAGGAGCTGGTCAAGAACCATACCGAGATCCCGGGCTCGCCGACCTTCTATGTCGCGACCTTCGTGCTCGCCATGAACAAGGCCAAGTACGAAGGCTTGGCACCCGACCTCAAGGCGATCATCGACAAGAACTCCGGCGCTGCGGCAGCGGCGATGGCCGGCAAGGTCTGGGACGAGCAGGCTGTCGTCGTCTCCGAGATGGTCAAGAAGCGCGGCAACAGCATCGTCACGCTGGAGCAGGCCGAGGCCGAGCGCTGGCAGAAGGCGACCGCGCCGGTGATCGAGGGCTGGCTCAAGACCGCCAAGGACAAGGGCCTCGACGGCGAGAAGCTGCTCGCCTCTGCTCGCGCCGCCCTGACCAAGCACCAGAACGCCGCCTGACGCGATGACCGACAGGGCAGGGGAAGAGCGGCCGCCATCGCGCATCGACGCGGTGGCGGAGACGGTCGCGCTCGTCGGCGGCGCGCTGCTGATCGCGGTCGCGACCATGGTCGTGGTCAGCGTGACCTTGCGCAGCGATCTCGTCGGCGCCGCCGGCGTGCCCGGCGATTTCGAGCTGGTGCAGATGGCGACCGCGGTCGCCGCCTTCTGCTTCCTGCCGCTCTGCCAATTGAAGCGCGGCAACATCTTCGTCGACACTTTCACCCTGAAGCTGCCGCAGCGCTGGCGCGACGGCATCGATGCGCTCTGGGACGTGGTCTACGGCCTCGCCATGGCGCTGATCGCCTGGAGGCTCGGCGTCGGCGCGCGCTCGGCCCTCGCCAGCGGCGAGAACACCATGGTGCTGCAGCTGCCGGCCTATCTGCCGATCGCGCTCTGCGCGGTGCTCGCCGGCTTCGTTGCGCTCGCCGCCTTCGTCAGCGCCAGCCGCCTCATGAGGCAGCCCCGATGAGCGGCGCATCTCTCGCGATCACCGGCTTTGCCGTCATGCTGGCGCTGATGGCGCTGCGCCTGCCGATCGGCCTCGCCATGCTGGTCGTCGGCAGCGCCGGCTATATCCAGCTCAACGGGCTCGAGCCCTTCCTCAACTACATCCGCACCACGCCATATCAGATCTTCGCCAATTACACGCTCTCGGTGATCCCGCTCTTCGTGTTGATGGGCGCCTTCGCCGAGCGTTCCGGGCTGGCGGGCGACCTGTTCAAGGCGGCTTCCGCCTTCGTCGGCCATCGCCGCGGCGGCCTCGGCATGGCGATGATCGGGGCCTGCACCGGCTTCGGCGCGATCTGCGGCTCCTCGGTCGCGACCACCGCGACCTTCGCCCGCGCCGCGCTGCCGCAATTGCGCAGCTATCGCTACGATCCCGGCTTCGCCTGCGGCGTCACCGCGGTCGGCGGCACCCTCGGCATCCTGATCCCGCCCTCTGTCATCCTCGTCGTCTATGCGATCTCGACCGAGCAGAACATCGCCAAGCTGTTCCAGGCGGCGCTGATCCCCGGGCTGATGGCAGCGACGTTCTACTGCATCACCATCTGGATCATGTCGCGCGTCGACGGCACGCTCGCGCCCGCCCATGAGCGCACACCCTGGCGCGAGCGCTGGCCGCTGCTGCTCGGCGTCATCCCGGCGCTGGCGGTCGCGGTGATCGTGGTCGGCGGTATCTATGGCGGCGTCTTCACGCCGACGGAGGGAGCGTCGGTCGGCGCCTTCATCATGCTGGCGATCGGCCTGTTCCGGCGCACGCTCGGCTTCGACGGCGTCAAGCAGGCGATCCTGCAGACGGCCGAGACCTCGGCGATGATCTTCGCGATCCTCCTCGGCGCCGAGGTGTTCAACGCCTTCCTGGCGCTGACGCAGGTGCCGACGGCGGCAGCCGAGATGATCGCGGCGTCGGGCTGGGCGCCCTATACGGTGCTGGTCGGCCTCCTGCTGTTCTACATCGTGCTCGGCGGCGTGATGGACGAACTTGCCATGATCCTGCTGACGCTGCCGGTGTTCTTCCCGATCGTGACCGCGCTCGATTTCGGCATGCCGACCGACGACATCGCGATCTGGTTCGGCATCCTCGTGCTGATCGTGGTCGGCATCGGCATGACCTGCCCGCCGATCGGTCTCAACGTCTTCGTCGTCGCCTCGCTGGCGCGCGACGTGCCGGTGACGCGGATCTATCGCGGCGTGCTGCCCTTCGTCGGAGCCGACGTGATCAGGCTCGGCATCTGCGTGGCATTTCCGGCGCTCAGCCTCTATCTGGTGAAGCTCCTGAACTGAGCGACCGCGAGCAGCAGCATGATCGTACACGACCTCGACATCGATGCCGTCAAGGCGGGCCTGGCCGATGGCTCGATCCTCATCGTCGACGTGCGCGAGCCGCATGAGTTCGCCGCCGGACGCATTCCGGGCTCGGTGTCGCGGCCGCTGTCGCAATTCGATCCTGCCGACCTGCCGAACGAGCCGGGCAAACGCGTCGTGCTCTCCTGCGCCGCCGGGGTGCGCTCGCTGCGGGCGCTGGAATTTGCGCAGGCGGCCGGGCTCGACATCGACAGCCACTATATCGGCGGCTTCAAGGATTGGGCGATGCGGGGAGAACCCGTAGAGCGCTGACATCCCCTGAGCCCTCATCCTGAGGAGCGCTCGGCAGGATGAAGGCTTTGAAGGTATCGACGAGGTGCATCGCCTTCCGGTTGCGGTCAGCGGCACCAGCGTCGATAACGTGGCGCGGCCTCAAATCCGGCCGTGGTCGACCAAAGGTGCCCTATGAAGGCCTCCCGCCTGCTGAGCCTCTCCCTGGCAGCCCTGCTTTGCTCCGTGTCCGCAGCGCCGCCCGCCTTTGCGCAGGCCGCCCCGCAGACAGCAGCGAAGAAGCCGGCGCAGGATCCCGAGCTGCAGGCGGCGATCGCCAAGTCGAATGCCTATACCTCGCTCTCCAACCGGACGATCCGGGCGATCGAATCCTGGGATCGCTACAAGAGCTGGGTCGACCTGAAGAAGGGCCCGACCGGCAAGGAGCGCTACATCGATTACGGGCTCTACAGCCTCTATGACGTGAAGGACGAGATCGCCAAGGCCGAGGCTGCCGCCGGCCAGCCGCCGGCGCAGCCAGAGCTAGACGCCGCCGTGAAGCGCTATATCGCCGCCTATCAGGAGCTGGCGCCGCTGATCACCCGGGCCGAGCGCTATTACGAGCGCAAGGACTATCGCGGCGACAATGTCGCCGAGGGCCGCGAGCTGCATGCCAAGATGGTGCCGGCGGCGGAGGCTTTCCTGCGCGAGCGGACCGTGTTCGGCAATCAGCTCAACGGCTACAAGAAGGGCATCGACGCGCGCGAACTCGCCGCGATCGAGGCGAGCGAGGGCCGGCAGGCCCGCTGGCAGCTGCGCAACATCATGATCAATGCCCGTGCCGTCATGGACGTGATGCCGAGCAACGAGAAGCCGATCGTCGACCTGGCCGCCTTCGATACGGCGCTCGCCGGCTATTCCGGCGCGATCAAGGAAATGGACGCGTTCAAGGACAAGAATGCGTCCGGCGTGCCGATGATCGATTCCTCGGCCAGCTCCTGGCTCGGCAACCTGCGCGATTTCCGCGAGAAGCTCGGCAAGTCGAAGGGCGACGTCCGCAAGGGCGCGGCGGGCGACGCCAACCGGATCGTCTCCAGCTACAACATGATGGTGAGCATGGCAGACAGCGCCGCGCGCATGATCCGCTGAGTTTCAAGTCCCGCCTGCTTGCGCCCGGCGCATCCCGGCCCCCCTATATGGACTGGGGTGACGGCGCGGCTATCCTGCGCCAGTCTTTCTCATTCGAGTGATCCGAAGGAAGTTTGCCGATGCGTCCGATGAAGTTCGGGATGGGCCAGCCGGTGCGGCGGGTCGAGGATCAGCGCCTGACAACCGGCACCGGCCGCTATACCGACGACACCACGGTCGAGGGCGCTCTGCACGCCTATGTGCTGCGCTCGCCGCACGCGCATGCCAAGTTCAAGATCGTCGACAAGCAGGCGGCGCTGAAGCGCAAGGGCGTCAAGCTGATCCTGACCGGCGAGGACGTCGCGCATCTCGGCGACATCCCCTGCAAGGGACTTATCAAGGACATCTCCGGCAAGAACGTGAAGTCGAATTCGGTGCCGGTGCTGCCGACCGACACGGTGCGCCATGTCGGCGAGGCCATCGCCTTCATCGTCGCCGAGACGCTCGACCAGGCCCGCGACGCCGCCGAGGCGATCGAGATCGAGTTCGAGACGCTGCCCTCGATCACGGGCATCGCCGAGGCGCTCGAGAGCGGAGCGCCGCAGGTCTGGTCAGATCGCGACGGCAATGTCGCCTTCGAGGCGGAGCAGGGCAATCGCGAGCGGACGGAGAAGGCCTTCGCCAAGGCCGACCGGACGATTTCGATCACCATCGTCAACAATCGCCTCGCCTCCAACTACATGGAGACGCGCGCCTGCATCGCCGAATACGACAAGGCGACCAAGCGCTGGACCCTGACGCATGGCAGCCAGGGCAGCCACGGCACGCGCGACATCCTCGCCAACTACATCCTCAAGGTCGATCCCTCCCGCATCCGGGTGATCACCCCCGATGTCGGCGGCGGCTTCGGCACCAAGATCTTCATGTACCGCGAATACCCGCTGACCATGGTCGCGGCCGAGAAGCTGAAGCGTCCGGTGCGCTGGGTCGCCGACCGTACCGAGCACTTCCTCGCAGACACCCACGGCCGCGCCAATCTCACCACCGCGACGATGGCGCTCGACAAGCGCGGCAAGTTCATCGGCCTCAAGGTCGATCTCGCCGCCGACATGGGCGCCTATCTCTCGCAGTATGGGCCCTTCATCCCCTGGGTCGGCACGACGATGACGCCGGGCTGCTACAATATCCCGGCGGTGCATGTCCGCTTCCGCGGCGTCTTCACCCACACGACGCCGGTCGACGCCTATCGCGGCGCCGGGCGGCCCGAGGCGGCCTATCTGATCGAGCGCCTGGTCGATGCGATTGCGCGCGAGACCGGCAAGAGCCCCGATGCGGTGCGGGCGCTCAACTTCGTCAAGCCGGCCGAGATGCCGCACAAGACGCAAACCGGCCCGGTCTACGATTCCGGCGAGTTCGAGGGCCATATGCGTCGCGCCATGGAGGTGGCGGACTGGAAGGGCTTCAAGAGCCGCCTGAAGACCTCGCAGAAGGCCGGCAAGCTCCGCGGCATCGGCCTGGCCTGCTATATCGAGGCCTGCGGCGGCGGCGGGCCGGAGAGCTCGACCGTGATCCTGGAGAAGGACGGCACCGTCACCGTGCTGATCGGCACCCAGTCGAACGGGCAGGGCCATGAGACCGCCTATTCGCAGCTCGTCGCCCAGCATCTCGACATCCCGCTCGACCGCATCAAGGTCGTGCAGGGCGATACCGACCGGATCGCGACCGGCTCGGGCACCGGCGGCTCGCGCTCGATCCCGGTGGGCGGCGCGGCGCTGAATGCAGCGACCGGCATCCTCGCCGACAATCTCAAGAGCCTCGCCTCGGAGGCGCTCGAGGCCGCCCCGGGCGATCTCGAGATCGTCGACGGCGCCGTGCGAATCGTCGGCACCGACAAGGCGCTCGATCTCAAGGCGATCGCCAACCTGCCCGGCGCCAAAGCCGAGCAGCTCAGCGTGCATCAGAGCTGGACGCCGCCGGAGGCGACCTATCCGAACGGCACGCATGTGGTGGAACTGGAGGTCGACCCGGCGACCGGCGGCACCGAGATCCAGAACTATGTCGTGGTCGACGATTTCGGTGTGACGCTGAACCCGATCATGCTGCAGGGGCAGGTCCATGGCGGTGCGGCCCAGGGCATCGGCCAGGCGCTGATGGAGGAGATCCGCTTCGATTCGTCCGGCCAGATGCTGACCGCGACCTTCATGGACTACGCCCTGCCGCGCGCGATCGACATCCCGAACTTCCATTTCGAGACGCGCAATGTGCCCTGTGTCACCAACGCCCTCGGCGTCAAGGGCGCAGGCGAGGCCGGGGCGATCGGTGCCTGCCCGGCGGTGATGAACGCCATGGTCGATGCGCTGAACCGCGCTGCCGGCATCAAGGCGATCGACATGCCGGCGACCCCACCAAAGGTGTTCTCGACGTTGAAGGCGGCGGGCTATCTCTCTTGATGCAAGGAGGCCTTTGCTTCCTTGCAAGGAAATTCACGACAATGCGACTTGGCGCTGTCGTGCACGTCAGGTGATCTGGAAGAGTTCAAAACAGCGCCGGGTCCGGCGCTGCCTTCCGGAGGATTCCCACGCATGCTTCGCTCTGCTTTCGTCGCCCTCGGTCTCGCCGTCGGCATTTCCGCCGTCCTGGCACAGGCCAACCCGATCTCCGAGCGGCGCGACGCGATGAAGGCGGTCGGCGCCGCGACGCGCGAGGGCGCGGCGATGGCCAAGGGCGAGGCGCCGTTCGATGCCGCCAAGGCGCAAGCGGTGTTCAAGGTCTATGGAGACGCCGCCAAGAAGATGCCGGGCCTCTATCCGGACAGCGCCAAGACCGGCGGCGAGACCACGGCGGCGCCGAAGATCTGGGAGGACCAGGCTGGTTTCAAGGCCGCTTTCGCCAAGTTCGAGGCGGATGCCGCCAAGGGCGCTGCGGTGACCGATCTTGCCGGCTTCCGCACCGCTTTTGGTGACGCCACCAAGAATTGCGGCACCTGCCACGAGACCTACCGCATCAAGAAGTAACGGGCGGCTTCAAGCCGCCAGATTTGACCTGATCGAAGGAGCGGGCTTCCTTGAGGGAAGGCCCGCTCCATTCGTGTCTGCGAGGTTCGGCTCGAACCCTGTCGCGATACGAGCGTTGTTTGCCCGGGACAACCGAATGAGGAACCGATGCGCCGCCTGCTGATCACGCTTCTGGTCTTCATCGCGTTCGGCGTTGCCGGCTTCTTCGTCCTCACCGATCCACGTGTGGTCTCGCCTGGGCCCGAGGTCGGCACGCTGCCGGCGCCGGATCTCGAGAACGGCAAGCTGCTGTTCGCGGCCGGCGGCTGCGCCTCCTGCCATGCGACGCCGGGACAGGACGACAAGAGCAGGCTGGGCGGCGGGCTGGTGCTGGAGTCGCCCTTCGGCAAGTTCCATGTGCCCAATATCTCGCCGCATACGCGTGACGGCATCGGCAACTGGGGCACGGCCGACTTCATCCAGGCGATGACTGCGGGCGTCTCGCCCTCGGGCCAGCACTATTACCCGGCCTTTCCCTATACCTCCTACCGGCAGATGCCGGCCAAGGCGGTGGCCGATCTCCTCGCCTATATCCGCACGCTGCCCTCGGTCGAGGGCAAGGCGCCGGCCCATGAGCTCGGCTTCCCCTTCAACATCCGCCGCCTGGTCGGTGGCTGGAAGCTGCTGTTCTTCGACGGCGCGCCGTTCAAGGCCGATCCCTCCAAGAGCGAGGAATGGAATCGCGGCGCCTATCTGGTGAACGGTCCCGGCCACTGCGCCGAATGCCATTCCAGCCGCAACCGGCTCGGCGCGATCGTCCAGGCAACGCGCTTTGCCGGCGGTCCGGATCCCGAGGGCAAGGGCTGGGTGCCGAACATCACCCAGGCCGAGGACGGGCTGGGCAAATGGTCCAAGGCCGAGATTGCCGAGCTGCTCAAGACCGGCTTCACGCCAAGCTTCGACAATGTCGGCGGCTCGATGGCTGCAGTGGTGCGCAACATGGCGCAACTTTCGGATGCCGACCGGCTGGCGATGGCTGAGTACCTGAAGTCGCTGCCGGCGGTGCAGGGGCCGGCGAGGCCGCCGAAACCCGCGGGCTAGCCGGACCCCATCGTCAGACCGTCGCTGCGCCTGCCGCGATCCGGTCCAGCACGCTCAACGCATCAGCCGAAAGCTGCAGTTCCGCCGCTGCCAGATTTTCGCGCAGATGGCCGGTCGACGACGTGCCGGGGATCAGCAATATGTTGGGCGCGCGCTGCAGGAGCCAAGCCAGCGCTACTTGCATCGGGGTCGCGTCGAGCGCCTTGGCGACATCGGACAGTGCGGTCGATTGCAGCGGCGTGAAGCCGCCGAGGGGGAAGAACGGCACATAGGCTATCCCGGCAGCGGCGAGGTCGTCGATCAGGGCGTCGTCATGCCGATGCGCCAGATTGTATTGGTTCTGCACGCAGACGATCTCGGCGATGCCGCGCCCCTGCGCCAACTGCTTCGGAGTTACGTTGCTGAGCCCGATATGGCGGACGAGGCCCTGGCGCTGCAATTCGGCGAGCGCGGTGAGCGGTGCCTCGATCGAGCCTTCGGCAGGCCCGTGCACATCGAACATGACGCGCAGATTGACAACGTCGAGCGCATCCAGACCGAGATTGCGCAGGTTGTCATGGACTGCGCTGGTCAGCTCCTCGGCGGAGAAAGCCGGATTCCAGGAGCCGCCGGCACCGCGCTTTGCGCCGATCTTCGTGACGATGACGACATCGTCCGGATAGGGGTGGAGGGCCTCGCGGATGATCTGGTTAGTGACGTGCGGGCCGTAGAAGTCGCTGGTGTCGATGTGGTCGACGCCACTGGCGACGGCTTCGCGCAGGACTGAAAGAGCTGCCTGCCGATCTTTGGGCGGGCCGAACACGCCCGGCCCCGCCAGTTGCATGGCGCCATAGCCCATGCGCTTCACCCGACGCGTGCCGAGCATGAATGTTCCGACTTTGCCGATGTCCGTCATTGACCTGTCTCCTTTGGCTTGACCGAGCATGTACGCGGTCGGCATATAATGGATAAGACAGCTCAATCGGCACGGGCTGTTCGGGAAAGCGAACAATGGCGGCTGATCTTGGCGACCTCACGGCCTTCGTCGCGGTTGCGCGCGCCGGCGGCTTCCGCGATGCGGCGCGGGCCAGCAATGGCAGCGCCTCAAGTTTCAGCGAGGCCGTGCGGCGGCTCGAAGCGCGGCTCGGCGTGCGGCTGCTCAACCGCACCACGCGCAGCGTCGCGCCGACCGAAGCGGGAGCCCGCCTGCTCGACAGGCTGGGACCGGCGCTCGGAGAGGTCGAGGCGGCGCTCGACGTCGTCAACGGCTTCCGCGATCGGCCGGCCGGGACGCTGAGGCTGAACGTGCCGGTCAGCGCGGCGCGGCTCGTGCTGCCCAGGATCGTGCCGGCCTTTCTCGCCGCCTATCCCGACATCACTCTGGAGGTGATCGCCGAGGACAGCTTCGTCGACATGCTCGCTTCGGGCTGCGATGCCGGGATCAGATATGGCGAGCGTCTGGAGCAGGACATGATCGCGATGCCGATCGGCCCGGCCGAACAGCGCTTTGCGACGGCGGCGTCGCCCGCCTATCTCGATCGCTGCGGGCGGCCTGAACATCCGCGCGACCTGCTGGGCCATGCCTGCCTGCGCGGCCGCTTCTCGAGCGGCGCGATGACATCCTGGGAATTCGAGCGCGACGGCGAGATCGTCCGCGTGGAGCCGAGCGGCCCGCTCATCGTTCGTGCCGGCGCTGCGATCGACCTTGCCGTCGAGGCAGCGATTGCGGGCAGCGGCGTCATCCAGCTCTTCGAGGACTGGCTGCGGCCTCATCTCGACAATGGCGCGCTGGAGCCCCTTCTCGAATCCTGGTGGGAGCGCTTCCCCGGGCCGCTCCTGTACTATCCCGGCAGGCGTCATCTGCCGGCGCCGCTTCGCGCCTTCGTCGACTTCGTCAAGGCGCAGGGGCGGTGGCCGTGACTGCGCCTAGTCCATCACCGCCGCCTTGAGGATGCAGACCATCAGGGCGGTGCCGGGCTGGTCGCCGATGCAGCGGACGATGTGCTGGCGGTCGCAGCGATAGCGCAGGGTCTCGCCGGCCTTGGCGCGCTGGGTGATGCCGCCGACATCGACCTCGAACTCGCCCGCGCTGACCGAGAGCGATTCGATCGAGCCGCGCTGATGCCCTTCCGAATCGAGCTCGCCGCCCGGCTCGGCGCTGACCTCGTACCATTGCAGCCATTCGACCGTCTTGATCCAGCCGATGATGGCGAGGCGCAGCTTGCCGTCTTCCGAGACCAAGATCGGCGTGTCGGGCCGGGCGATCTTCTCGATGAAGGCCTCTTCCTCGTTGTTCGAGAGCACGCGCTCGATCGAGACGTCGAGCGCCTGCGACAGCCGCCAGATCGTCGCCAGCGTCGGATTGGTCTCGTTGCGCTCGATCTGGCTGATGATCGACTTGGCGACACCGGACTGTTCGGCCAGTTCGGAGAGCGACAGGTTGTAGGCCTTGCGCAGCCGCTGGATGGTCTTGCCGAGCTGGCCCGAAATCACCTGCGCGCCGGATGCGAGCTCCCGGCCGCCACGTTCCCTGGTTTCGATGCCCATTGTGCTCATGCCTGCCGTCGCCCCTCTTGCCCGTCCAGAATGTGCCGTTTGGGAAAGAGAACGATTGGTTTGTCTTAGCGGACAATGCCTTGGATCGCTCCAGGCGGCAAGTCGAGTGGCTTCAGACCGAGCGGGACGGGCCGGCCTCGCGCGTCTCCTTCTTGAGCAGGCCGAGCTGCTTCTCGCGCAGGATGACGTAGATGCCCGAGGCGATCACGATCAGCGAACCGATGAGCACCGCCTGGACCGGCCATTCGCCGAAGACGAACCAGCCCAGCGCGGTCGCCCAGATCATCGTCGAATACTCGAACGGCGCGATCAGCGAGGCGTCGCCATAGCGGTAGGCCTGGACCAGCAGCATCTGGCCGAGACCGCCGAGCACGCCGATGGTGACGAGCAGGATGAAGTCCTTCAGGTCAGGCACGGTCCAGCCGAGCGCGAGCGTCAGCAGACCGAGCAGCGAGGTCAGCGACATGAAATAGAAGACGATGGCGCCGGTCTTCTCGGTATGGGTCAGCAGCCGGACCTCGATCGAGGCGAAGGCCGAGCAGAAGGCGCCGGCAAGCGCGAGCAGGGCGCCGATGGCCGGGCCGCCCGAGAGCCCGTGGCCGAAGGCCTGCGCGCCCATATGCGGGGAGAGCATCAGGAGCACGCCGAGGAAGCCGACGGCGACCGCGGTCCAGCGATAGATGCGCACGCGCTCCTTCAGGATCAGCGCCGCCAGCACGACGACGATCAACGGCGCGGCATAGCCGATCGCGACCGCGTCCGAGAGCGGCAGCAGATGCAGCGCGGCGAAGCCGAGGAACATGCCGGTCGAGCCGATGACGCCGCGCTTGAGATGGCCGCGCAGATTGCTCGTCTTGAGCGCCTCGGGGAATTCATGGCGCCAGGCCAGCCAGATGATCAGCGGGATCAGCGCGAAGAACGAGCGGAAGAAGACGAGCTCGCCGGTCGGATAGCGCGAGGCCAGCGTCTTGATGCCGGCCGACATCAGCGTGAACGACAGGGCCGAAAGCAGCTTGAGGCTGATGCCGAGGAGCGGTGACAAGGGAACAGGTCGGGCGCGAGGAATGGAAGTCTTGTGCAAGACCTCCAGTCCTTAGACCACGAGCGCCGAGCCGTTCCAAGCGCCGATCTTGCAAACCGGACCGGCGCGTCGCGGGACGCGATGGCGATGCGGTTCAGGCGAGGCGGTATTCGAGGATCTCGTCGTCCCTGTGGTCGAACGTGCCGGTCGAGGTCCAGCCCAGATGCCGGTAGAAGCCATAGGAGCGCACCGCCGGATCGGGCGAGCAGCTGAGGAACAGTCTGGCGAAGCCAAGCTCCCTGAAGTCGGCGACGACCAGGTTCAGCAAGGTCCGTCCGACACCTCTGTCCTCATGGTCGGGGAGCAGCGCCAGCACGGCGATCTCGCCGGTCTCGCGCTCGCCGAAGCAGTAGCCGACAATCTCATCGGCCTCGGTCGCGACATGGCCCGGCAGGCTGCCATCGGCGATGCCGGCCTGCCAGCTTTCGAGCGTGACACCGGCTTCCGCGAGGCGCTCGACCGAGAAGGCGTTCTCCCGTGTCCTGCCACGCAGGACGACACAGGCGGGTGTGTCCTCGGGGACGGCGCGTCGATAGGCGATGGTCATTGGTCTCGGTTTGGTACTGGAGGGTGAGAGCCGGAGCGCATCCTGACGCGCCCCGGCTGGCCCGGTTCAGAAATTGGCGCGGAACGAGCCGCCGTCGATCAGGAAGTTCTGGCCGGTGATGTAGCCGGCATGGGCGCTGGCGATGAAGGCGCAGAGCTTGCCGAACTCGTCGGGCGTGCCGAGGCGGCCGGCCGGTACGGCCGCGAGCCTGCGCTTCGTCGCCTCCTCGATGCTGATGCCCTGCATCTCGGCGACCTTGTTGGTCGCGGTCTTGATCCGGTCGGTATCGAACACGCCGGGCAGGATGTTGTTGATGGTGACGTTGGCATGAGCGATCTCGCGGGCGACGCCGGCGAGGAAGGCGGTGAGGCCGGCGCGGGCGGCGGAGGAGACGTCGAGCCCGGTCAGCGGAGTCAGAACACTGGCAGACGTGATGTTGACGATGCGGCCGAAGCGTCGCTCGATCATGCCGTCGACCACACGCTGCACCAGCTCCAGCGGGGTCGCCATGTTCTGCGCGACGCCTTCGAGCAGTCCCTCGCGCGTCACCTCGCGGAACGGCTTGGGCGGCGGGCCGCCATTGTTGTTGACCAGGATGTCAGGATTGGGCGCAGCGGCGAGCAGCGCATCCTGACCGGCCTTGGTCCCGACGTCGGCGACGACGGCGATCACGGTCGCGCCGGTGCTGGCACGAATCGCGGCCGCGGTGTCCTCAAGCGTCGTGGCGTCACGGCCGTTGACGACGACGGTGCAGCCCGCTTCGGCCAGTGCCTGCGCGCAGCCGCGGCCCAGCCCCTTGCTCGAGGCGCAAACGATGGCCGTGCGGCCGGCGATACCCAGATCCATGGTCGTCTCCCGGAAAGGTCCGTTCCTGTGCGGGCAGGCAAAGCATGCTTTTGCCGCCGCGTCATCAAAGCGTAGTGCAAATCAGACACACGCCGCAGGCAAGGCAACAGCATGGGCCGGCGGCCATGAGCGACGACAGCGACGCCAAGCAGGTTCGCAGCATCTTCATCTCGGACCTGCATCTGGGCACGCGCGGGGCCCAGGCGGATCTCGTGCTGGAGTTCCTGCGCGACTATGACGCGCCGACGATCTACCTGGTCGGCGACATCATCGATGGCTGGCGGCTGAAGAGCGGCTGGTACTTTCCGCAGTCGCACAACGACGTGGTGCAGAAGCTGCTGCGCAAGGTGCGCAAGGGCTCGAAGCTGATCTACGTCACCGGCAACCACGACGACTTCCTGCGCGACTACACCGGCCTGCAGTTCGGCGGCATCACGCTGGTCGACGACATCGTCCACGAGACGGCCGACGGCAAACGCATGCTCGTCATTCACGGCGACCTGTTCGACCTCGTGGTGCGCAATGCCAAATGGCTCGCTCTGCTCGGCGACTGGGCCTACACGATCGCGCTCGTGCTCAACCACGGCATCAACAAGGTCCGCCGCGTCCTTCGCCTGCCGCACTGGTCGCTCTCGGCCTGGGCCAAGCACAAGGTCAAGAACGCCGTGAACTATATCGGCGAGTTCGAGCAGTGCCTCGCCGACGAGGCACGCCGTCACAAGGCCGACGGCGTGATCTGCGGCCACATCCACCATGCCGCGCAGCGCGAGATCGACGGGCTGACCTACATCAACACCGGCGACTGGGTCGAAAGCTGCACGGCCGTGGTCGAGCACGACGATGGCCGCTTCGAGATTGTCCGCTGGCCGCAGCATCGGCAGAAGGGCGAGAAGCTTGCGCCCGTCATGGCACGCCCGACGCCAGCGCCGAGCCTCGTCGAGGCCGCGTGATGCGCGTCCTGATCGCGACGGACGCCTGGCGCCCGCAGATCAACGGCGTGGTGCGCTCGCTGGAGCGGATGGTCGAGGCGGCGCCTGAGTTCGGCGTCACTCCGCATATGCTGACGCCGGAAGGCTTCTGGCAGGTCGGCCTGCCGTCCTACCCCGACATCCGCATCGCACTGGCGACGCGCCGGCATGTCGCGAGGCGGATCGCAGAGTTCGCCCCGGACCATATCCATATCGCGACGGAAGGGCCGATCGGCTGGCTGACGCGCGCCGTCTGCCTGGCCCAGAAGCGCACCTTCACCACGAGCTACCACACCCGTTTCCCGCAATATGTCGCGGCGCGCTGGCCGATCCCCGAAAGCTGGAGCTATCGCTTCCTGCGTCGTTTTCACGGACCGGCGGCTGGCGTGATGGTCTCGACGGCCACCGTCGAGGCGGAGCTCAGCGCCCATGGCTTCGAGCGCATCCTGCGCTGGGGCCGGGGCGTCGATCTCTCGCTGTTTCATCCGCGCCCTGAGAGCGTGCTCGACCTGCCGCGGCCGATCTTCCTCAGCGTCGGCCGGGTGGCGGTCGAGAAGAACCTCGAAGCCTTTCTGTCGCTGCGCCTGCCCGGCAGCAAGGTCGTGGTCGGCGACGGCCCCGCCCGTGCCGACCTGATGCGCGCCTTCCCGGAGGCGCATTTCCTCGGGGCGCGCGAGGGCGAGGATCTCGCGGCGATCTATGCCTCCTCCGACGTCTTCGTCTTTCCGAGCCTGACCGACACCTTCGGCATCGTGCTGCTGGAGGCGGCGGCGAGCGGGCTGCCGGTCGCAGCCTTCCCGGTGCAGGGACCGAGCGACGTCTTCGCCGGCAGCGAGGCGGCGGTGTTGCACGAGGATCTGCGCAGTGCTGCGCTCTCGGCCCTGCGTCTGCCACGCGAGGCCGGGCTGGAACTGGCCAAGCGCCACAGCTGGAACAGCAGCGCCGAGCAGTTCTACGGCCATATGCGCCGGGCGATGCAGGCGGCCGCCGGCAAAATGGTGCGTATCGAGCCGGCGCCGGCCGCGACGACTGCGCTGTCCGTGCGGCTTGAGTCGGCGGAGCGGAAGGAATTCGCGTAAGTCTGGATCAGGCGCCCGGCGTCACAGCCGCCGCGAGCGGGCATGGCGCGGCAGGGCGGGCTGCGGCGCGCTCGCCGGCTTGAGCTCGCTGCGGAAATCGTCTCGGCGCTGGTGCACCGAGGCGATGACGAGGCCCATCGGCACGCCGAGTCCGACCAGCGCCGCTTCCGACAATTGCAGGCTGGCTTCGATCGTTTCAGGTACGGCGTCGTTCACCCCAAGCTCGTACAGATGCCGCGCATGCTTGGCGTCGCGGGCGCGGGCGACGATGATGAGGTCCTGCCGCACGCCGCGCGCTGCCGCGACGATCTCGTCAACGGCGCGGGGATTGTCGATGGTGACGATCAGCGCGGTCGCCTCTTCGAGGCCGCAGAGTCGCAGGAAATCCGGCTGGGTGGCGTTGCCGTAGAAGGCGGGGCGGCCGGCGCGGCGTTGCGTCGCGACCACGGCCGGGTCTGCGTCGAGGCTGATATAGGGCACCTTGTGCTGCGAGAGCATCTCGCCGACCAGCCGGCCGACGCGGCCGAGGCCGACGACAATGGCGCGGGGGGCATGATCGTCCGGCGGCAGGATATTCGCTTCGTCCGGAATTTTCACGGCCGGCGCCAGGCGTGCCGAGAGCTTTCGCGCCATGCGGGCAGCGAGCGGCAGGAAGATCATCGTCAGCGAGACGCCCGCGAGCACGAGCGCGGCCGCGTTCTGGTCGACCAGCTTGGCCGCGACGGACGCGGTCAGCAGCACGAAGGCGAACTCGCCGCCGGGCCCGACCATGATCGCGGTTTCGAGCGCGGTCGGCACCGACAGTTTGAAGTAGCGGGCGAACAGGAAGGTGATCGCGACCTTGGCGAGGAAGAGCCCGGCGGCGATGCTCAGGATCGCAACAGGCTGGGCCGCCAGGGCTGCAGGGTTCACGCTCATGCCGACGGTGAGGAAGAAGACGCCGATCAGCAGCGACTTGAACGGCTCGATCGTCACCTCGATGGCGCGGCGATACTCGGTCTCCGCCAGCAGCAGCCCGGCGATGAAGGCCCCAAGTCCCATGGAGAGGCCGGCTCCGGCGGCGATCAGTCCTGTGCCGAGCGCGACCAGCAGGGTTGCCGCCATGAAACTCTCGGAGGAATCCGTCGATGCGACCAGGCGAAAGAGCGGGCGCATGGCGAGGCGGCCGATCACGACGATCGCGGCAATGGCTGCAATCGCCTGCAGCAGCGCCTGGGTCAGGCCGGCGATCAGCGAACCGCCATTCTGCGCACCGAGCACGCTGACCAGGAAGAGCAGCGGAATCACCGCAAGGTCCTGGCAGAGCAGGATGGCGAAGCTGGCGCGTCCGGCCGAGGAGGTCATGCGGCGATGGGCCGAGAGCAGCTCGACCACCATCGCGGTCGAGGACAGGGCGAGCGCCGTGCCAATCAGCAGCGCCGCGGCAGCCGGCTGTCCGAAGCTGTAGGCGATGGCGCTGATCGCCGCGGCCGAGAACGCGACCTGCCCGAGGCCGAGTCCGAAGACCAGCCGGCGCATGGTCTTGAGGCGCTCATAGGACAGTTCCAGCCCGATGACGAAGAGCAGGAAGGCGACGCCGAGTTCGGCCGGGCCGGCGAGCGCCTCTGCGCTCGAGACGGTGATGGTGCTGAGGATCGGGATCTTGGCGACGAGCCCGCCGAGACCATAGGGGCCGAGCACGGCACCGCAGGCCATGAAGGCGACGACCGAATTGACCCGGAAACGCTTGGCGAAGGGCACGATCACGCCGGCCGTGGCGAGCACGACCACGGCGTCACGATAGGCGGAAGGATCGATCGTCCCGGCCACGTCACCCTCGAAGAATCAAGCGAAGCTGCTGATCGCGAAGCTTTGCTTGGCAAAGCCTTGCAACACAAACCAAAACTCGCGTCGGGCCGACGAAAACTTGCCCTGTTGCCGGTCGACCTCTAAGCACGATGCTGTTCGCGGCAGCAGCATGGCCGCAAGCCAGCGATATGAAGGTCCCGCATGCGCTTTACCGGCACCGCTTCCTACGTCGCCACCGAGGACCTGACCGTCGCGGTCAATGCCGCGATCCGGCTGGAGCGACCGCTGCTGGTCAAGGGCGAGCCCGGCACCGGCAAGACCGTGCTGGCCGAGGAGATCGCCGCCGCGCTCGGCGCGCCGCTGCTGACCTGGCACGTCAAGTCGACGACCAAGGCGCAGCAGGGCCTCTACGAGTACGACGCGGTCAGCCGCCTGCGCGACAGCCAGCTCGGCGACGCCCGCGTCTCCGACATCGCCAACTACATCAAGCGCGGCAAGCTCTGGGAGGCCTTCGTCTCGCCGGTGCGGCCCGTGCTGCTCATCGACGAGATCGACAAGGCCGACATCGAGTTCCCGAACGACCTGCTGCTCGAGCTCGACCGCATGGAGTTCCATGTCTACGAGACCGGCGAGACGATCCGCGCGGCGCAGCGGCCGGTGATGATCATCACCTCGAACAACGAGAAGGAGCTGCCGGACGCCTTCCTGCGCCGCTGCTTCTTCCACTACATCCGCTTCCCGGACGCCGAGACGATGCAGAAAATCGTCGAGGTCCACTTTCCCGGCATCAAGAAGCGTTTGATGGAGGAGGCGCTGCGCCTGTTCTTCGAGGTGCGCGAGGTGCCTGGCATCAAGAAGAAGCCCTCGACCTCCGAATTGCTCGACTGGCTGAAGCTGCTCGTCGCCGACGATATCGGCCCCGAGGTGCTGCGCGAGCGCGATCCGCGCAAGCTGATCCCGCCGCTGCACGGCGCGCTGCTCAAGAACGAGCAGGATGTCTCGCTGTTCGAGAAGCTCGCCTTCATGGCGCGGCGGGAGAGCCGTTGAGCTTGGCCTCCGCCACCGTGTCGCAAGGCGGGATCGCGGTGGCGAGGTCGACTTTGGGATCGATCTCGCGGACGGCGTCCCTGAGATCGAAATCACGCATCAGCAGGACATAGTCCTGTGTTTCCGACGTCCTGAGATAGCCTGACATCGCGATCGGCTTGCCTGAGAGCTCGCCCAGGCGGCAAGCCTTGTCCGCTCCCAGCGCCAGGCTGCCGCGATTGCCGCTGTTCTGCGGGCCGGCGAACATCTCTTCGCGGAAGGCGCCAAGGCGGGCGGTGTCGGCTCGGCTCAGCCTGAACAGGGTGAAGCGGCGTCCCGGCGAAGCCACCGCCGGCAGCTTCGCCAGCTCGGCGGCTTCGCGGACTTCTTCCAGCACGACCTTGCGTTCATGGCGCCCGCCATCCTTGGGCAAGGCGATGAGCGTCATGGTGACGCCGTCGGGCAGGGTGCGGATGTCGGCCGGCAGGCTGATGCCGGCGCGCAGTTCGGCGAGGTCGGTCGTCTTGATGTCGACCTTGGCCAGCTTCGGCAAAGAGGCCAGCGGGACGTGGCCGCAGCCGGCAAGCAGGCCGCAAAGCAGGAGTGTGGCGGGCAGAACAGGGCGCATCGAGCTTTCCAGAGAAATGGTTTTGACATTCAGAAATTCATCTCTTAGTTTAATTTTGTCAATCACGGAGTGAAGAGGCATGGTATCCCTTGTGAGCACGGCGCAGGAGCGGTCCCCCATGGCGAGGCTGCGGCGCGTAAGCACGATTGCGCGCGTCCTGTGCATTGCGGCGGCGGCCTTGATGGCGTTCGGCGCCGTCTGGCTCTGGCGCGATCCCGAGCAGCTCGCTGCCTATGCCCGCGGCACGATCGGCGTCAGCGCCCCGGTCGGCCCGTTCTCGGAGCGCGGCTATTGGGCGGCGCTGACGATCGGCCTCGTACCTGCGGGCCTCTTCGTTGCCGCGATGTTGCGGCTATCGAGCCTGTTCGGCCGCTTCGGCCGCGGCCAGGTGCTGGAGGAGGAGAACGCGCAGCGCCTCACGCGGATCGGCTGGCTGCTGACGGCAATGGGTGTGGCGACGCCGCTGGCGCGGGTGCTGCAGAGCGTCGCGCTGACCTTCGACAACCCGTCAGGCCAGAAGCAATTGGCGATCACGCTCGATCCGGGGACGTTCGGCGTGCTGGCCGCAGGGGCGGCGCTGGTCGCCTTCGGGCTGGTACTCAGGGAGGCGGTCCGGCTCGCGGACGAGAATCAGAGTTTCGTGTAGGAGTTCGACGATGCCGATCATCGTCGAACTCGATGTCATGCTGGCGCGCCGCAAAATGCGCTCGAAGGAACTGGCCCAGCGCATCGGGCTGACCGAGCAGCAGGTCTCGCAGCTGAAGTCCGGAAAGGTCCGCGGCATGCGCTTCGATACGCTGACGCGGATCTGTGCCGTGCTCCACTGCCAACCGGGCGACCTGCTGCGCTACGAGCCGGGCGCCGATGATCTTGTGCCCGGCTCCGATGGCGATAATGCGTAGTGCCTGTCAGCCCAGCCCGAGCAGCGGGCGCGCCTGCAGCGCCGCGACGAGCGCCGTCGCGGTGATGGCGGCATAGGCGGCCGAGACCGTCCCGAGCGCGACGAGCCCGGCCTTGCGCTGCCGGCTCGCCAACCAGAGAGCCACGCCGATCGCCGGGATGATCTGCAAGGCGTGCAGGCCAAGGAAATGCGCGATGCGCAGATCCCCGATCGTCAGCGACCAGCCGAAGAAAGGCATCGTCCGATGCGCTTCCGGCACGATGCCGACATAGTGGCCGCTCGCGCTCGAACTGAGGATCGCGCCGCTGGCGAGCCCGAAGACGCAGGTGAGGGCGAGCCCGACGACCAGAGACCAGCGCACCACCTCCGGCATCGGAGCGGCATCGCGGCGGGAAAGCCCATAGGCGAGGAAGCCGGGCGCGATCGTGAACATCACCGCGCCGATGCCCATCAGCGCGTAGAGCGCGATGCCGATCCAGTCGTCGCGGTTGTAGTGCGAGGCTTCGACCCGCGAGGCGCGCCAGGCGATGTAGAGCACTTCGAGGACGATCGGCACGATCACCGGCCAGACCATGTAGCGCCCGAGCCAGGAGGCGCGGAAGCGGTCGCTCGCGAGCGGCAGGAACAGCGCCAGAGTCAGCAGGTAGAACGCGACCGAGAGCTCGAATTTCAGCGGCTTGATCCAGGTGTCGACGCCATGGAATTGCCTGGTATCGATCAGCCAGGCGAGAGTGGTCGGCACCGCCAGGGCGAGCATGGCCAAGGCGGCGGCGGTGAGGCGCGGCTCGAGCTCGAGATCGGGCAGCCAGGCCGGAAGGCGGGCCTGCAGGCGTGCGATACGGTCTTCGCGTGCCAGGCGAAAGCAGGCTTCCAGCAGCAGATAGGTGATGAAACCAAACGGGCCGAACAGGAAGGTCAGCAGAAGCACCGGCAGCATCAGCCAATGCGGGATCGCCTCTTCCTGCGAGCGGCGCAGGATCCAATTGCCGAGGAAGAGATCGAAGGCGAGGTAGTGCACCCAGCCGGCGAGCAGCAGCGGCTTCGAGGCGAACAGGGCCGCAACCGAATCGAGCGAGGAGAAGCCGCCCTTGGCGTCGTGCCAATGGACGGCGATCAGCACGGCATAGCCGAGCGAGAGCAGGGCCGGGATGATCCAACCGGCAAGCGCTGCGGAAATGCCGCGCCAGCGTGGCAGCAGGATCAAGGCGGCCCAGCCGATCATCGCGAGCTGGCCTGCCCGGGTGAAGGCATCGTCGAAGCTGAGAGGCATCCTGCGCTCCAATCTTGACGCTGTTTAGTTGCGGGCTTGTCCTATTGCGTTATCTTAACGGCGTCAAGTTTAATGGCGGCGGCGGCGGCGGCGTGCGATGGATACCAAGGTCGGCAAGCGCGGCGGCTATCACCACGGCGACCTGCGCCAAGCGATGATCGACGCGGCGGAGGCGGTGCTGGCCGAGAAGGGCGTCGGCGGCTTCACCTTGCGCGAATGCGCCCGCCGGGCCGGGGTTTCGCCGGCGGCGCCGGCGCATCATTTCGGCAATCTCGTTGGCCTTCTGACCGCGATCGCGACGCTCGGCTTCGACGATCTGTCGCTGACGATGGAGGCGGCCATCGCCAAGGCCGAGGCGTCCGGCGGCGATCGGCTGGCGGCGATCTGCGAGGGCTATCTCGCGGTCGCGCTGACGCGGCCCGGCCGCTTCCGCGTCGTCTTCGGGCGGCTCGGCCTGAAGAGCGGGGACGACGATCTGCGTCGCGCCGCCGTCCGGGCCTTCGGCATCCTGGTCCGGGAGACCAAGCTGGCGCTGGGGCGAGAGGTCGATGCCGATGTGCTGATGCGGCTGCCGTCGAGCTATGACGATGACGCCGATCTCGCCGAGATCCTGTTCGTCTGGTCGATCACCCATGGCTTCTCGACCATGCTGATCGACGGCCAGCTCGCGCCGCTGGAGATGCAGCCGGGCGGGCGCGAGCGGCTGATCGCGCTGTATTCGGGTCGTCTCATGGAGATGCTTCTCGCCGCAGTACGGGCTTCACCGCCCAAGCCACTCGCAAATCCCGCCAGCCATGGTTAGATGGCGGCCATGCGCCGCCTCATGCTTCTGCGCCATGCCAAATCGGCCTGGCCCGCCAACACCGCCGATCGCGACCGGCCGCTCGCCACGCGTGGACGCGAAGCCGCCCCGGTCATGGGGCGTTATCTCGCCGAGGAGCTGCTGCTGCCGGATCTCGTCCTGATCTCGCCGGCCAAGCGCACGGCCGAGACCTGGGAGCTGGTCAAGCCGATGCTGCCGGAGAAGCCGCCGACGCATTACGAGCCGCGCATCTACGAGGCCAAACCCGAGCGCCTGCTCAATGTGGTACAGGAAACGGATCCTGGCGTCCGCACGCTCCTCATGATCGGCCATAATCCCGGCTTCGAGGAGCTGGCCGCCAGGCTCGCCGGCCATGGCGACCGCTATGCCGCCGCGCGGATGGCGCAGAAATACCCGACCTGCGGTCTCGCCGTGATCGATTTTGCCATCGAGGACTGGCGCGATCTGGCCGCGCAAGGCGGCCGGCTCGACCGCTTCGTCACGCCGGGCTCGCTCGGCGAGGGGCCCGACGAATGAGATCGGGCTCGTACACACCCGCCCTCATCCTGAGGAGCGCTCTGAAGGAGCGCGTCTCGAAGGATGCTCCAGTTGTTTCCGGAGCCTCTTGGAGCATCCTTCGAGACGCCGCTGCGCGGCTCCTCAGGATGAGGGCTGAGGGTATTCCGCAGCGGCTTTCGAATCCGCTGCCCCGGTGAGCGAGCGCTCCTATCTCGAAGAGGCGCGCAATGCCGCGCTCGCTTTCGGCGACAGCCTGCTCGGGCTGGCGCGGCCGCGCCTGCGCATCGGCGTCACCGGCCTGTCGCGCTCGGGCAAGACGGTCTTCACCACCGCGCTGATCCAGAACCTGGTCGAAGGCGCAAAGCTGCCGGTGCTGAAGGCTTCGGCGGAAGGGCGGATTGCCCGTGTGCGACTGGTGCCGCAGCCCGACCCGGAGATCCCGCGCTTTCCCTATGAGGCGCATCGCGCCGCACTTTCGGGGCCGGATCGGCGCTGGCCGGAGTCGACGCGGCGGATCTCGGAGCTGCGGATCGAGATCGATTACGAGCGCGCCGAGGGCTGGTTCAAGGGGCCGGCGACGCTGACGCTCGACATCGTCGACTATCCCGGCGAATGGCTGCTCGATCTCGCGTTGATCGGGCAGGATTACGCCAACTGGTCGGCGCAGGCGGTCGCGGATGCGCGCAAGGCGCACCGGCTCGCCATCGCAGCACCCTGGCTCGACGATTTGAAACAGCGCGACCCGGCCGGGTCAGCGGACGAACTCGCGGCGGAAGCGGCGAGTGACGTCTTCAAGACCTATCTCGCCGCCCTGCGCGCTGATCCGGAGGCCGTGGCGGTGACCCCGCCTGGCCGCTTCCTGATGCCGGGCGATCTCGAGGGCTCGCCGGCCCTGACCTTCGCGCCGCTCGATCTGCCACCGGGCGTGCAGCCGCAGGCCGGCACGCTCGCCGGACTGATGGCCGAGCGCTTCGAAGCCTATAAGCGGGTCGTGGTCGGCCCCTTCTTTCGCGAGCATTTCGCCCGGCTCGACCGGCAGATCGTACTGGTCGACGCGCTGGCGGCGCTCGATGCGGGTCCGGCTGCGCTCGCCGATCTCGAAACCGCGCTCGGCCAGGCGCTCTCGGCCTTCGCCGTCGGCCGCAACAGCCTGCTGTCGAGCCTGTTCGCGCCGCGGATCGAGAAGGTGTTGTTCGCAGCGACAAAGGCCGATCATCTGCACCATACCAGCCATGACCGGCTCGCCGGCGTGATGTCGCATCTGGTCGCGCGAGCCGCTGCGCAGGCGCAAGGGGCCGGAGCCAAGGTCGAGGCGATGGCTTTCGCCGCGATCCGCGCGACGCGCGAGGTCCGCATCCGCGAGGGCCGCGAGGAATTGCCGGCCATCGCCGGCGTTCCCGAGGCCGGAGAGGTGGTCGATGGCGAGGTCTTCGACGGCCAGACGGAAGCGGCGATCTTTCCCGGCGACCTGCCGGAGCGGCCCGGCGCGATCTTCGATGCCAGTGCGCCGCGCTGGCATGTCCGGGCGCCGCGTTTCCGGCCGCCGCTGGTCAAGCCGGACGCCGGCGGGCGATTGGCGCCGCCGCCGCAGATCCGCCTCGACCGCGCGCTCGAATTCCTGATCGGTGACAGGCTGGCGTGAGGAGGCGAGCATGAGCAAGGCGCCGCGCGCCATCCGTCTCGATCCGCAGGACGGCCCTTCCGACGACGCGGTCTTCGGCGGGCGCGGCGATGTCGCCGTCGTGCCGGAGGTCGAGCCGATCGAGCCGGAAGCCGCTCCGATTCCGCAGCCGAGGCGTCGCCGCTTCAGCTGGGGCAGCCTGTTCGTCACGGCGCTGTCGGGCCTGCTGGCGCTCTCGGTCACGGTCTGGGCCGAGCAGACGATCCGCTGGCTGCTCGCCCTCAACCCGGCCGTCGGCATCGCGGCGCTAGTCTGCGCGGGCGTTGCGGCGCTGGCGCTCCTGGTCATGCTTCTGCGCATGCTGCGCGACATCCTGCGCGAGCGGCGGGTCGAGGCACTGCGCGAGCGCGCCGTCGCGGCGCTTTCCGAGAGCGATCTCGCCAAGGCGCGCAGCGTCGCCGGTGATCTCGAAAAGCTCTATGCCCTCCGGCCCGAGACGGCGAAGGGCAGGGCGGAGCTGACCCTGCATACGCCGCAGCTGCTCGCTGCCCGCGACCTGCTCACCGTTGCCGAGCGCAGCCTGCTCGCGCCGCTCGATGCGCTCGCGCAGGCGCAGGTTGCGCAGGCGGCGCGGCGCGTCTCGCTGGTCACGGCGGTCAGCCCGCGGGCGCTGGTCGACGTCGTCTTCGTGCTCGTCGCCTGCGCCCGGCTGCTGCGGACGATCGCGACGATCTATGCCGGTCGCCCCGGCGCGCTCGGGCTGTTCAGATTGGCGCGACAGGTGCTCGGCCATCTCGTCGTCACCGGCGGCATTGCGGCGGGCGATGCGGTGATCCAGCAGGTGCTCGGCCAGGGGCTGGCGGCGCGGCTTTCGGCCAAGCTCGGCGAGGGCGTGCTCAACGGCTTGCTGACCGCCCGGATCGGGCTCGCAGCCATCGCGGTCTGCAGGCCGCTGCCCTTCGTCGAGGAGGCGCCGCCGGGATTGTCCGATGTCGCCGGCGATCTCTCCGGCTGGGGCGGCAAGGACAGTTGAGCCCGGCAGAATTTGCCGGCAGCGGACGAATCTGCCCGGTCGGAATCGTCCGGAAACCTTTCGAAAACCATCCAAGCTCTTGAAATATCTCACGCATGGCCCTGGCACAGGCCGTGCAAAACCAGCCTCGGTTCGACATGCCGCCCATGGGGGGCGCTGTCCAGGTCAGGTGACCAGGTGAGGTTGCGATGGGTGTTTTCAGTGCGCTGACGACGGCGGTGACGGGCATGCAGGCCCAGTCCTACGCCCTCGAGAATATCTCCGGCAACATCGCGAACTCGCGCACCGCCGGCTTCAAGCGGGTCGATACCAGCTTTTCCGACCTGGTGCCGGATTCGGCGCTGAACCGGCAGATCGCCGGCTCGGTCGCCTCCTATAGCCGCGCCACCAACACGATCCAGGGCGACCTGAACGCGACGCGCATCGACACCAACGCCGCGATCAACGGCGACGGCTTCTTCGTCGTCGACCAGCGCCAGAGCGGCGTGGGCGCTTCGACACAGTTCGCCAACAGCAATCTCTACACCCGCCGCGGCGATTTCGACTTCGACGCCGACGGCTACCTCGTCAACGGCGCCGGCTATTACCTCAAGGGCCAGAAGATCGACCCTGTCACCGGCCAGATCATCGGCAGCCAGCCCGACGTGCTGCGCATCACCAAGGACCAGTTCCCGGCCAAGGCGACGACCCAGATCGAATACAGCGCCAACATCCCGGCCTATCCGAAGACCAACAACGCCAATACCTCGACCCCGGGCTCCGAGCTGCTCAATGCCGGCACCGGCTTCGGTACGAATCCCGGAACGACCGCCTCGGGCGGTACCGGCACCGTGGTGGGCAGCGACCTGACCACCTTCCTGAACCGCTCGATCCCCGGTGGCTCGGTCACGGTCTACGATACGCTCGGCAAGGCGACCAGCGTCGAGCTGCGCTGGGCCAAGGTCTCCAACGCCGCGGCTGGCCCGCCGGCGGTGGCCGATACCTGGAACCTGTTCATCGCCGAGAACACCGGCGCGACCGGTACGACCGTCGCCTATCGAAATGTCGATACCGACATCACCTTCGACAACACTGGCAAGATGACGTCGCCGGCCAGCGGCAACATCACGATCCCGCCCATGACGATCGGTGGAAACGCCATCTCGCCTGCCTCCGCGCCGATCAGCATCGTCACCAACGGCACCAGCCTGACCCAGAACGGCGATACCAGCGGCCAGATCGACGCCCGCAGCATCCGCCAGAACGGTTACACCGCCGGTACGCTCGACCGGGTCTCGATCTCGAACGAAGGCCAGGTGATCGGAACGTTCAGCAACGGCCAGGTCGTGCCGCTGGCGCAGATCGCGGTCGCCCGCTTCAACGCCGGCAATGCGCTGAAGCGTCTCGATGGCGGCGCCTTCGAGGAGACGATCGAGTCGGGCGCGCCGATCGTCGGCCTGGGCACCGCGGCGCTGATCGGCGGCAATGTCGAGCAGTCCAATACCGACATCGCCGACGAGTTCTCGAAGATGATCGTCACCCAGCAGGCCTATTCGGCCAACACCAAGGTGATCTCGACGGCGCAGGAGATGCTGCGCGACGTCTTTAACATCATCCGCTGAGCGCTGAGAGCAGCCTGGCCTGACGGCCCAGAAGGGCCGGGCCATAGAACAAGAGCCAAAGACGACAGGAGTTGACGATGGGTCTCAATACCGCACTCGGCACGTCGATTTCCGGGCTGAACAGCGCCCAGATCGGCATCGGCGTCGTCTCGCAGAACGTCGCCAATGCCAGCACGCCGGGCTATGTCCGGCGCAATGTCTCCAGCGTCGACTCGATCAGCGGCGGCACCGTCGGGGTCAGCAACCCCAACGTCCAGCGGCTGCTCGACCGCATCGTCCAGCACCAGCTGCTGCAGGAGAGCTCGGGCGCGTCCTATACCTCGACCCGCGCCCAGGTCTTCGCGAATCTCGACCAGCTCTTTGGTGCTCCCGGCAGCAAGACGGCGCTGGACTCGATGTACAGCACCTTCACCAATTCGCTGCAGGCGCTGCAGAACGACCCGTCCTCCTACACCAACCGCACGGCGGTGCTCGATGCGGCGAGCCAGCTCGCCAACCGGCTGCGGGGGCTGTCGGACGGCGTCCAGCAGCAGCGCTCGCAGGCCGAGGCCGGCATCGGCGCGGGGGTCACACGCGTCAACGAGCTGCTCGACCAGCTGACCAACGTCAATGCACGGATCGTCAACGCCCAGCAGACCTCCGGCACGGCCGATCTGCGCGACCAGCGTGACCGCATCGTTTCCGAGCTCTCGCAATATGTCGAAATCCGCACCGACGAGCGCCCGAACGGCGCGCTCAGCATCACCACCGCCTCGGGCACGCAGCTCTTCGACGGCCGCCCGACGGTCAAGTTCGAGTTCGACGCGCGCGCCAATATCGGCCCGCAATCGCAATGGAGCAGCGACCCGACCAAGCGGACGGTCGGCACGATCGTCGCGCGCGACCTGAACGGCAACACGTTCGACGCGATCGCCAACAACACCTTCCGCTCCGGCGAGATCGGCGCGCTGGTCGAACTGCGCGACAAGACGCTGGTTCAGGCACAGGCGCAGCTCGACGAGATCGCAGCCCAGCTCTCCAGCGCGCTCTCCGATCGCGAGATTGCCGGCACGGCGGTCACGGCCGGCGGCTTCAACGGCTTCGACGTCGACCTCAGCGGGTTGGCCGCCGGCAACTCGGTGACGCTGGACTACACGATTCCGCCGAGCGGGCAGACGCAGCGCTTCACCTTCGTGCGCGTCGACTCGGCGACGTCGCTGCCCTTGCCGGCCTCGGCCCAGGGCGACGCCAACAACCGCGTCGTCGGCATCGACTTCTCCGGCGGCCCCGCATCCGTCGCGACGCAGATCCAGGCGGCCGTCGGCGCCGGCTTCACCGTGTCCAACACCGGCTCGACGCTGCGGGTCGTCGGCAGCGCGACGCGCGACGTCGCCGGCCTGACCGCGCGCCCGACCCAGACCTCGCTGACCGGCGGCACCGCCGAAATGCCGTTCTTCGTCGACGCGGGGCGCAACAATGCCGCCTATACCGGCTCCTATGAGGGTGGGGCGCAGTCGGTCGGCTTCGCCTCGCGCATCGCCGTCAATCCGGATCTGGTCGCAGACCGCTCGCGGCTCGTCGTCTACAACACCAGCCCGGCGACGCCGCAGGGCGACGTCACCCGGCCGAAATTCC
Organism: Allobosea sp. FBZP-16; assembly: GCF_002831785.1. Lineage (NCBI taxonomy): Bacteria > Pseudomonadati > Pseudomonadota > Alphaproteobacteria > Hyphomicrobiales > Alloboseaceae > Allobosea > Allobosea sp. FBZP-16. The sequence continues at coordinate 235,578 of NZ_LNCQ01000012.1, forward strand.
TCTACGACCGTCTGACCTCGAGCCAGCGCAGCTTCACCAACGCGACCGGCTTCGACGGCTCGACCGCGACCTCGACCGGCACGGTCTCCAGCCTGGTCCAGCGCGTCGTCGCCGGCCAGGGCCAGGCGAGCGAGCAGGCCAAGCGCCTCGACGAGGGGCAGCAGGTCGCCTTCTCCTCGGTGCAGAGCCGTTTCCTCGAGGACACCAAGGTCAATGTCGATCAGGAAATGTCGATGCTGATCGAGTTGCAGAGCGCCTACGCCGCCAACGCACGCGTCATCTCCACCGTCAAGGAGTTGCTCGACGTGCTGATGAGACTGTGAGGAGGTAGGTCATGACCATCACCCCAACCGGTACCGGCGCCTACCGCCTAGCCAATCCCAACCAGTTCGTCTCGATGCGCGGCCAGCTCGAGGATTTGCAGCGGCAGCTCGCGACGCAGAAGAAGTCGCAGACCTATGCCGGCCTTGGCATGGATCGCGGCACCAGCCTCGACCTCAACGACAAGCTCTCGACGTTGGACGGCTTTCTCACCAGCATCCAGCGCTCGGACGTCAACCTCAAGCTGATGACCACGGCCGTCGAGAACTTCACCAAGCTCGCCGGCGAGACACGGGCCGATGCCCGGCCGGACAGTTATGTCGAGACATCGACCGGGCGTACCTCGCCGCAGGTGCTGGCCGAGGAAAAGTTCAAGCAGACGCTCGACCTGCTGAATTCACAGGTGAACGGCCGTTATTTGTTCTCGGGCCGCACCTCCGATGTCGAGCCCGTGGTGGACTATTCGCTGATCATGGATGGCGATGCCACTCATGCCGGCCTGAAGCAGCTGATCTCCGAACGCAAGCAGGCCGATATCGGCGCCGGCGGCATGGGCCGTCTCGTCACCGGCGGCGCCGGCACCAACGCGACGATCGCCGAGGAGGCGGCCGGGCTGCCCTATGGCTTCAAGCTGACCGGCGCCTCCAGCAGCACGGCGGCGATGACCACGGCCTACAATGCCGGGCCGCCCGCCGACATCGCCGTCAACGTCGCCGCGCAGCCGCAGCCGGGCGATACGCTGAAGTTCGCGCTGACGCTTCCCGATGGCACGACCGAGGAGATCACCCTGACGGCGCGTGCGTCGGGCACCACCGGTGACCCGGCCGAAGGCTTCGTCATTGGCGTGGACGCGAACGCGACTGCCGCGAACCTGAGGACCGCGATCGGCGCGGCGCTGTCGCGCGAGGCGAAAACCTCGCTGTCGGCGTCGTCGGCCCAGGTCGCGGCCAAGGATTTCTTCGCGGGCAGCAAGAGCAATCCGCCGCTCCGGGTGCCCGGACCACCCTTCGACACCGCAACCGCTGCGCCGGCGCCAGGCACGGCCGCCAATGCGGTGATCTGGTACCAGGGTGACGATGCCGCCGGCTCCGCCAGGGCGACGGCGAGCGTCCAGGTCGACCAGGGCCAGCAGGTGGCGGCGGGCGCCCGCGCCAACGAGGAAGCTTTCCGCACCGGCCTGGCGCAGTTCGCGATCATGGCGGCCGAGACCTTCCCGGCGAGCGATCCGAATTCGAAACTGGCCTACGGCGCGATGACCGAGCGCGTGCGCAGCACGATCGGCTTCCCGACCGGGACGCAGGCGCCATCCGAGATCATCGTCGAGCTCGGCTCGGCCCAGACCGCTATGGCGCAGGCCAAGGAGCGGCACACCGCGACCAAGGACTATCTGAGCACCACGCTCGCGGGCGTCGAGGACATCACCAAGGAGGAGGTGGCGATGCAGATCCTGGCGCTGCAGACCACTCTGCAGGCGAGCTACCAGACCACCTCCATGCTGCAGCAGCTGCGCCTGACGAATTATCTCTGAGGCCTTTGCCAAGGCTCCGAAACAGGAAACGGCCCGGATCGCTCCGGGCCGTTTTCGTTCGTGTTCTGACTTGCCGCCCGAGGGCGTTCAGCGGCCGCGCAGGCCGGCGGCGATGTCGCGGTTGATGTTGACGAGGATGCCGATGGCGGCCGGCTCCGGCGCCGCGGCGATCTGGAACGTCCGGTTGAAGATGAAATTCGCGAGGCCGAGGATGTTGCGCTTGATCTCGACCGGCAGCGGATTGTCCTCGGCGATCACCGCCGAGACCAGAAGGGTCCAGAGCTTGCGGTTATAGGCCAGGGCGCCGTCGAGCTCGCCGGAACGGGTGGCCCAATCATCGACGATCATCTGGAGACGGGCGCCCGCCTTGAGCAGCAGGCCGGCTTCGAGTTCACGCGGTGACTGGACGTTCTGTGCCGTCTTCGACGCCGCGGCGTAGGCATTAAACCCGCTTTGCATGCTCGAGCAGTTCCGCCTCGTATGAGATCAGCTTCTTGGCAGCCTTGAGAGCTTTGTAGAGCTCACCGCTTAAGATGCAGTTATTGATTTCGGACATATGCGGCAAAGCGCTCGGCGCCGCCTGCATGAAGTCGCGCACGAGCTGGAAGTAGACCTCGTGCTGCTCGGTCGGATCGCCGGCGAGATACATCAGCTGTAGCGAGAGGTAGATCTTCTTGGCCGGCGTGTCGGCGCTGGCCGCGGTGAGGATGTCCTTCTCGCGCAGGATCGGCGCCTCGCCCTCGATGAAGAAGCGCGTGCGCTGCTCGTCGTTGCGGATGACGACCGAGCCGATGATGATGCGCTCGTTGGGCTTGAGCTCGACCTTGAGGGCCATGTCTGTCCCGCCTTCTGGCTATGAGGGGAGGGGCTCAGCCGAACAGGCGCAGCACGCCCTGGTCGGCCTGGTTGGCGAGCGAGAGGGCGGTCTGCGAGAGCTGCTGGCGCGTGTTGAGCGCGAGCAGGCTGGCGCCTTCCTCGTTCGGATCGGCCAGGACGAGATTGCCCGCGCCGGTGGTCAGCACGTTGGCGAGTTCCTTAGTGAAGTCCTGGCGCGTCTGCGCGACTGAAAGGTTCGAACCCAGGGTCGAGGCCAGGGACTTCAGCGAGGTCAGCGAGCCGGTCAGGGCCGTGGTGGCCTTCTCAAGGTCGGCATCGTTCTGGAAGTTGATGAAGCCGGCGAGTTGCGTGTTGATCGCGCGCGGAATGCCGAGGTTGTCGGCCGTGATGTTCGAGCCCTGGATATCGAGCTTGGTCTGGTTGCGGCCGGTCTTCTCGTTGAAGACGATCGAGAGGCGGTCGCCCGAGAGCAGGTTGATGCCGTTGTAGCTCGAGTCCTTGGCGAGGTCGTCGATCTTGTTGCGCAGGTCGTTGAACTGGTCGATCAGGTTCGAGCGGACCGCCGAGGTGATGTTCGAGGACGTGATCGTCGATGTTCCGACGGCGGCATCGGCGGCGGCAAAACCGATGACGGTGTTGCTGGTGCCGCCCTGCGCGGCGGTGATCGCGGCTGGGCCGGCATTGCCGACGCCGAAGCCGAAATCGACGGTCTCCGAGCCCTTGCCCTTGACGTTGAGCTGGCCCTTCTCGTCGACGAAGGCGGTGACCAGACCCGACTTGTTGATCTCGTTGACGATATCCCGGACGGTCGTGTTCGAGGTCAGCGCGAAGCTTGCCTCATAGGTGTCTGAACCGACGACGATCGAGAAGGCGGCGGTCGTGTTGGCGGTGGTGTCGACGCCGAGATGGCCGGATGACGAAGCGGTTGCCGCGACGGGCGCCGCCGCGCCGGGAGCGCCGATCAGCTTGTCCAGCGCCACATCCTTGAGGCTCTTGCTGGTCACTGCGGTTTCGGCCGCGGTCGCAAAGGCGGTGCCGGCCTTGGTCGGGCGGTTCTGAGCCGCGTCGGCCTGGGCCTGCTTCACGGTGGATTGTAGCGACTGGACCAGCTTGGTGATGCCGTCGATGCCCTTGGAGGCGGCCTGGATGGTCTGGATACCGTTCGAGATGCCGTCGAGCAGGTTGGTCAGCTGGCTCGAACGATCATTCAGCGACACGGAGGTGAAGTAGTTCACCGGATTGTCGATCGCCGAATTGACCTTGCGACCGGTCGCCAGGCGATTCTGGATCACGCCCTGCTGGGCGGTGGTCTGCTGGAGGGTCAGCAGGTTGTTGCGGACGCCGTTCGACAGGATGGTGTTGGCCATTTCAGGTCCCTCAGACAGCGCGATTCGGCGCTCAACGAGCTTGCTCTGAGCCAATAATCCTTTGTTAAGGCTAACAAACGGTTAATCACGTCGCTGCGCGCAAACGAAAAGCGGCGGAGCCGAAGCTCCGCCGCTCTTTTGCTTCGTCCCGCGTTCTGCGGGGTGATCCGCTCCTGCGGACCGAAGATCAGCCGAGGAGACGCAGGACGCCCTGGTCGGCCTGGTTGGCGAGCGAGAGCGCCTGCTGCGAGAGCTGCTGACGGGTCTGCAGCGCGAGCAGGGAGGCGGCCTCGGCGTTGAGGTCGGCGTTGACGAGGCTGTCGGCGCCGGAGGTCAGGACGTTCGCCAGGTCCTTGGTGAAGTCCTGGCGGGTCTGGACGACCGAGAGGTTGGCGCCGAAGGTCGAGGAAAGCGACTTCAGCGAGGTCAGCGCGCCGGTCAGCGACTTGGTCGCGGCTTCCAGATCGG
>NZ_LNCQ01000012.1:240108-266633 GCF_002831785.1 Allobosea sp. FBZP-16
GCCGGCGAGCTGGGTGTTGCCAGCCTTGACGATGCCGAGGTTGTCGGAGGTCAGCTGGGTGCCCTGGACGTCGAGCTTGGTCTGGTTCTTGCCGGTCTTCTCGTTGAAGACGACAGAGAGACGGTCACCTGCGAGCAGGTTGATGCCGTTGAAGCCGGCATCCTTGGCGAGATCGTCGATCTTGGCGCGCAGGTCGTTGTACTGGTCGATCAGGTTCGAGCGCACCGCCGAGGTGATGCCCGACGAGGTGAGGCCGGCGCCCGTACGATCCGCGGCGGCGAAGCCGACGGCCGTGTTGGCGCCACCGGTCTGAGCGTCGGTGATCGCGGCGGTGCCGCTCGCCGCCGCAGAACCGATACCGACCTGCAGAGCGTCGGAGCCGGTGCCCTTGACGTTGAGCTGGCCCTTCTCGTCGACGAAGGCGGTCGCGATGCCCGACTTGTTGATCTCGTTGACGAGGTCGCGGACCGTCGCGTTGCTGCCGTCGAACGAGGCCTCATAGGTCGTCGAACCAGCGACGATCGAGATGCCGATGTTGACGTTGGCGGTGGTCAGGCCGACGTTGCCCGAGCTCGACGCCGTGGCAGCATTGTTCGCGGCGCTGGCATCGTCATCGAGCAATTTCTTGTCGAGGGCGATGTCCTTCAGGCTCTTGCTGGTGAGGGCGACTTCAGCCGCGTTGGCCAGAGCCGTGCCGGCCTTGGTCGGGCGGTTCTGAGCCGCGTCGGCCTGGGCCTGCTTCACGGTCGACTGCAGCGAACCGACGAGCTTGGTGATGCCGTCGATGCCCTTGGAGGCGGCCTGGATGGTCTGGATGCCGTTCGAGATGCCGTCGAGCAGGCCGGTGAGCTGGCTTGAGCGATCGTTCAGCGAGGCGGCGGTGAAGAAGTTGACCGGGCTGTCGATCGCGGAGTTGACCTTCTTGCCGGTAGCAAGACGGTTCTGGATCTGCGCGGACTGGGCGGCGGTCGATTGCAGCGTCGCAAGGTTATTGCGGACGCCAGCAGAGAGAGAAACGGCCATTTTATAATACCTTCCTGGTATGGTGCCTTCTGGCGTCGAGACCGTTCTGGCCGCGACCGAGGCAGGATGCGGCCGATTTCGTAACGAGCGGTGAATCCGGAGCGGCGAATTGCCCGCAATTTGGGCGAAGTTGCGAACTAGTTAACAAGTGTTAAATACTGTCGTGGCCAGGCTTTTGCGATCGGATCTGGCTTGACTAACGAAAAGCGCCGCCGGCGAATACCAGCGGCGTCGAATGATGAGTGAGGTCGATAAGCCTAGGCGAGGCGCTCGACCTCGTGATTGCGAGGAGCTTCCGCCTCACGATTACGCTCGATGATCTCGCGCGACCAGATGCGCAGCTTCAGCAGCGTCTCGTCAGGGAGCTGCTCGACAACTTCGCCGGTATCGCGGTTGGTCTTACGCAGTATGACGCTGCGCGTCTTCGGCTCGATATCGAGGCGCCGCTCGATCACGTCGCGCAACTCCTGCTGGCGGCGCTGCTCATCGAAGCGGCGTTGCTGGGCGGTATCGTCCTGCGCGCTCTGCTGGCGCTGCGCGTCGGAGCGGCGCTCCTCGGCACGGGCCCGGATGTCGAGCTGGACCGGTTCGCCAGCGGGGACCGAACGGACGGTCTTCTCCGGGGGGAGCTCGAGCGGGGTTGCGCCGTTCTGGACGGAAATGTCGGTGCGGATCGTTGCCTGGACGGCACCGGTCGCGAACGTCTTTGGTGTCGCGCCGAAATCCATTCTGGACTCCTCTCGCAAGGGCGGACTTCTTCCAAGCCTGAGAGGATGCGGCAGAGAGTTGAATCCGCCGTTAGAGAAATTGGTAAATTGCAATGCGTTTTGCGCATTTCCCGCGCCTAGACAGCGTTAATGCTGCTTAGGTCGAGTCTCGGTTCAGATTAACCATGCAGTCTTTCGCCTGCGGTGAATTCCTGATCTGGACATGCCGCAAGTGCTCGGATGTTTCTTCTTGCGGGTGCCCATCTCACAGACTCTTCGAAATCACCATCGGGCCGGCATTGGGCCGCGCGAAGACTCCGGCGCCGACGGTCGCGGTCGGGCCGTAGCCGGGCGCCCTGTTCTGCTTGTTGGTGTCGACGGCCAGGTCGCGCATGATCGATTCCGAGATCGCCCGGGCCGTCGCCAGCACGGTCTGATTGAGGTCGATCAGCTCCTGGAAGGCGAGATGGGCGCTCTTCAGGCGCTTGACCCGCTCCGGGGCGAAGCGGGCCAGCGCCACCGCGTTCAGTTTCACCTGCTCGACGCCCTTCATATAGACGCCGGCGAGCTCGGCCTTGCGCGCCTCGCGCTCCATCGCATCCTTGAGGCGTCCGGCCTTGACCAGCCCGGTTTCCTCGCCGACGACATGGGAGAGCGCGCTCAGCGTCTCCATCACGGCCTCGATCAGGCGTTCGGCCTCGATGGCGTTCGAGACGCGCGGGCGTTCGTCGACGACGCGCATCCGCTCAAGCATTGCCGGCTCCCGCCGACGTGGCAGCGGACTTGCCGGCCGAAGCCTGGACCTGGATCAGGTCGCGCATGATCTGGTCGGAGAGGCCGACGCCGCCGGACTTCTGGATCTGCTTGGCGTATTCCTGCGTCAGCATCGACCGCCAGACGTCGCCGCCCGTGCCGTTCTCGCCGAGCGGGCCTTCGGTGCCGCTCGAGCTCATCATGGTCTGGGTGAAGTTCTCGAGGAAGACGGTCTCGAAATCGTCGGCGGTCTTCTTCGCCTTGGTGTTCTGCGTGGAGCTGAGCGCGTCGGCGATGCCGCCGGCCAGCTTGGTGGCGGCGCCGATGGCGAGCTTGGCGGCAGGAGCGGCGAGGAGGGCACTCATCACATCACCTCGATGTCGGCTTGCAGCGCGCCGGCTGCCTTGATGGCTTGCAGGATGGAGAGCAGGTCGCGCGGGCCGATGCCGAGCGCGTTCAGCCCGTCGACCAGTTCGCGCAAGGTGACGCTCTCCTTGACGAGGGCGAGCTTGTTGTTGCCTTCGGTGTCGACCTTGACGTTGCTGCGCGGGACGACGACGGTCCGGCCGTTGGAGAGCTCGTTGGGCTGGCTGACCTGCGGTTCCTCCGAGATCGTCACCGTCAGGTTGCCCTGGGCGACGGCCACGGTGGAGACGCGGACATCCTTGCCCATCACGATGATGCCGGAGCGCTCGTCGATGACGACGCGGGCACCCTGATCGGGCTCGACCCGAAGCTGCTCGATATCGGTGAGCAGGCGGATCATGTTGCCCTGGAAGCGCGGCGGGATCTGCAGCACCACGGTGGACGGGTCGGTCGGCTCGGCCGAGTCGCCGCCGATGAAGTCGTTGATCGCGGCGGCGATGCGGCGGGCGGTGGTGAGGTCGGGATTGCGCAGCGACAGGCGCAGTGTCTTCAGCTTGTTCAGGGCGAAGTCGATCTCGCGCTCGACCAAGCCGCCATTGGCGATGCGCCCGACGGTCGGGACGCCGCGAGTGATCTTGGCGGCATCCGCCTCGGCCGAGAAGCCGGCGATCGCGACCGGGCCCTGCGAGACCGCATAGACCTCGCCATCGGCGCCGAGCAGCGGGGTCGCGAGCAGCGTGCCGCCCTGCAGCGATTTGGCGTCGCCCAGCGCCGAAACGGTGACGTCGAGGCGCGTGCCCTGGACGGCGAAAGGCGGCAGATTGGCGGTGATCATCACCGCCGCGACATTGGCGGTGCGCATGCTGGCGCCGCGGGTGTTGACGCCGAGGCGCTCCAGCATCGCCTGCAGCGACTGCTTGGTGAAAGGCGCGTTGTTGAGCGTATCGCCGGTGCCGTTGAGGCCGACGACGATGCCGTAGCCGAGGATCTGGTTGCTGCGCACGCCCTCGACCGAGGCGAGGTCCTTGATGCGCGATAGCGCGGTGCCCATGCCGCCGCTGCCGGCGAAGGCGGTGCGCGAGACGCCGGCCTCGGCCGCGCCGTTGCGCGTCGGAGCGTGGCTGCTGACGCCATTGCCGCCACGAGCCAAAGGCGGCGCCGGAGCAAGATCGGCCGCCATCGCGGCGCCGGCCAGCAGCAAGGCTGCGAGCGGCGTCAGCAGATGATGGAGGCGGAGGAAGCTAGGCATATGGCACCGGGTGAATCTGATGTCGCCAAGCCGTTGCGAAGAGCGTGCCAATTCGGGAGAAAGCGAAAACGCTTTTTAATCAGTATTTTAGAGATGGGACGTCAGATTGCTCATGGCGTGGCGGCTGGTGCAAAGCTGCCGCCCCCGGCAAATCCTGCCGGGCGGTTTACCGCTCCTTAACCACGTTGCCGGCACAAGAAAGCGGGTCGGGCAGCGTCCCTGCAGCGCCTTTTCGGGCCGACCTTGCGAGAGCGTGATGATCCGCATCGACCAGCGCAGTCCGATCTCCTCGACGACGTCGACCAGTCGCAGCGGCACGACCGGCGGCTCGAGCTTCCGCCTGCCGGCCCGCGAGAGCGCCGGCGCGGCACAGGGCGCGGCCGTCAGCCATGCCGGTTCGCTCGACGGTTTGCTCGCGGTTCAGGCCGAGGAGGACGGGCAGGAGCGCAAGCGGCGCCAGGCCCGCCGCGGCCATGACTTGCTCGACGGGTTGGACCGGCTGAAGGCCGCCCTGCTCTCCGGGCGCGTCGCGCCGGCGGAGCTGGAGCGGCTGAAGGCGATGCTGTCGGCGCGGCGCGAGGCGACCGACGATCCCCGGCTCGACGAGGTCCTCGCCCATATCGAATTGCGCGCGGCGGTCGAACTCGCGAAGCTCGGGCGCTGAGCGAGGGGCATCCCCTTCTTTCGCAAGGGGAGAGGGGAGGCGCGCTTCAATCGGCGACCCCGTGTTCGAATGAACGGCGAGCCAAATCAGCGGATGAACTGATCGGCGTACTCCGCCCCGAGGCCGTTGGTGGCGTAGTGCGCCCGGCATTTGTCGAGCCGGGTGAAGACGTCGTCATAGCCGAGGCATTTGCCGTCCGGATCGACATAGATCATCGCGCCGTTGACCTGGAACATGGTGATCATCTCCTCGACATCGGGATCGACCACCAGCGTATGGGTCTCGCCGGGCGCCTCGTAGACATAGGAGCCCTCCGTCGCGGTCCAGTCATGCTCGAGATAGCGCCACTTTCCCCGCAGCACATAACCATGGACGGGCTGGGGGTGGCGATGGCGCGAGAGCACGCCGGCGCGGCGCACGCGCAGCAGGTTCATCCAGTAGCCACGCGTCACCGATAAGCACAAAGGCCGGAACCAGACATTGTCGTCGACCGGCACCCAGACGCGCTCATCCTCCGGGATGACGTTCGGCACGATCAGCTCCGGCGGGGAATCCTTCGGCTGCGGGTGCCGATAGGGCGTCCAGCGTTCCTCGGTGCTGACTTGGACGGGGACCGGGCTGACCTTGTTCATCGCTGTTTCCTCCGGTTGAGTTTCTGATTCAGCTGGCTGGGCGATCGATTCAGGAAACGCTGCCAGATCGTTGATCTTTGTCACGTCTTTCAGACGGCGAGATAGCCGCCGTCGACCGGCAGAATCGTGCCGGTGATGAAGCGGGCGGCATCCGAGAGCAGGAACAGCACCGCCCCGCCGACATCGCCCGGCTCGCCCCAGCGGTTCATCGGGGTGCGCGAGAGGATCGGGGCGGAGCGGGCTGCGTCCTCGACGAGAGGCCTGGTCAGTTCGGTCGCGATCCAGCCGGGCGCGACCGCGTTGACGCGGATACCGTCCTGCGCCCAGGCGGCGGCGAGCGACTTGGTCAACTGGCCGACGCCGCCCTTCGAGGCGGAATAGCCCGGCGCATAGGCCGAGCCATGGAAGGTCAGCATCGAAGCGGTGTTGACGATCGCGCCTTTGCTCGCGGCAAGCTTGTTTTTCGCCGCCAGGCACATGCGCATCGAGCCGGTGAGATTGACCTCGAGGGTCAGCCGGAAGGCCTCGATCTCGAATTCCTTGCCGCCGCGCTGGATCATGCCGGCGCAGTTGACGAGGGCGTCGATACGCTCGCAGCCGGCGACGATCGCTGCGACCTGCGCATCGCTGGTGACGTCGAGGCGGGCATGACGGATCGCAGCATGGGTGGGCGTCGCCGCGACCTCCTCCTGCGTGAGACCGGTGGCGAGGACCTGGTAGCCGGCCTCGGCGAGTGCAAGCGCGGCGCCCGCGCCGATGCCGCGGGTGCCGCCGGTGACGAGGGCGAGGGGAGAGGAGGAGCTTGTCATGGCTCCAATCTAAATCGGTTCGCAACATTGCCAACTGCGTTGCAGGGCGGGGCGCCCTGCGTCGGGGCGCGGGGGACATCGGTCACGCCCCCGCGGTTGCCCAAAAGGCCGGCTTCCCCCTGGCAGCGGAACCCGCTAGGAAGCGCGCGGGCTGGTAGTGGCGCTCAGCTGCTGCCTGCAATCGTTCCAGACTGACCAGAGCAGGGGTCGCATCACATGAGCAAGATCAAGGTCGCCAACCCGGTCGTCGACATGGACGGCGACGAGATGACCCGCATCATCTGGCAGCACATCAAGGACAAGCTGATATTCCCCTATCTCGACCTCGAGCTCGATTATTTCGACCTTTCGGTCCAGAACCGTGACGCGACCGACGACCAGGTCACGATCGACGCCGCCAACGCCACCAAGAAGCATGGCGTCGCGGTCAAGTGCGCCACCATCACGCCGGATGAGGCGCGCGTGAAGGAGTTCAACCTCAAGTCGATGTGGAAGAGCCCGAACGGCACGATCCGCAACATCCTGGGCGGCGTGATCTTCCGCGAGCCGATCATCTGCAAGAACGTCCCGCGCCTGGTGCCCGGCTGGACCCAGCCGATCGTCATCGGCCGCCATGCCTATGGCGACCAGTACCGCGCGACCGATTTCAAGTTCCCCGGCAAGGGCACGCTCTCGATCAAGTTCGTCGGCGAGGACGGCAACGTCATCGAGAAGGAGGTCTTCAAGGCCCCCGACGCCGGTGTCGCGATGGCGATGTACAATCTCGACGACTCGATCCGCGATTTCGCCCGGGCGTCGCTGAACTACGGCCTGATGCGCAAGTATCCGGTCTATCTCTCGACCAAGAACACCATCCTCAAGACCTATGACGGGCGCTTCAAGGACATCTTCCAGGAGATCTTCGACGCCGAGTTCAAGGCGGAGTTCGACAAGCTCGGCATCACCTATGAGCACCGCCTGATCGACGACATGGTGGCGTCGGCGATGAAGTGGTCGGGCGGCTATGTTTGGGCCTGCAAGAACTACGATGGCGACGTTCAGTCCGACACGGTGGCGCAGGGCTTCGGCTCGCTCGGCCTGATGACCTCGGTGCTGATGACGCCGGATGGCAAGACCGTCGAGGCCGAGGCCGCCCACGGCACGGTGACCCGCCACTACCGCGAGCACCAGAAGGGCAAGGAGACCTCGACCAACTCGATCGCCTCGATCTTCGCCTGGACCCGTGGTCTCGCCCACCGCGCCAAGCTCGACGACAATGCCGAACTCGCCAAGTTCGCGACCCTGCTCGAGAAGGTCACGGTCGACACCGTCGAGGCCGGCGACATGACCAAGGACCTGGCGCTGCTGGTCGGTCCCGACCAGAAGTTCCTCTCGACCACCGGCTTCCTCGACAAGGTCAGCGACAACCTGCGCAAGGCGATGGCGGCGTAAGCGGCGTCGAGCCTGCCGACGATTCGAAGCCCGGCCAGTCTGGCCGGGCTTTTTCTCGTGGAGTGGAAGGCGTGAATGTCCGGGCAAGCAAGTCACGCCTAGGGGTGGAAGCTGACGCCAGCAATTGACTTCGACTTACGGCTGAGATTGTGGTTACTGGGAGTTCGAGCCGGTAATAGGTGGCCAATCTTGAACTTTGAGTACCGCGAGGCAGAGCGTCTGCAGGCGCTGGCGAACTACGATATGCTCGATACGCCGCGTGAGCGGGACTTCGACGAGATTGCGAGCCTGGCCTCCCGCATTTGCCAAACTCCCATAGCCGTGGTGAACCTCATCGCGGAAGATCGGCAGTTCTTCAAAGCAGAGGTCGGCCTTGGGGTTCGCGAAACGCCCCTCGACAATTCCTTCTGTGCAAAGGCGATCCTGGAGCAGGACTTCCTGCTCGTCCCGGATGCGACCAAAGACGCACGCTTCGATTGTAACCCTCTCGTCACCGGGGAACCCGGCCTGCGCTTTTATGCGGGTGCGCTGTTGAAGACCGAGGAAGGTCACGCAATCGGGACAGTCTGCGTCCTGGACTATCAGCCCCGCGTTCTCACAGAGCTCCAGCAGGACACGCTGAAAGTCCTGGCTAGACAGGTCATGCGGCAGTTGGAACTCCGTAGGGTCTTGCGCGACCGCGACAATGCCCAGCGCCAGCAGACCTTGCTCAACGCAGAAATCTCTCACCGCATGAAGAATACGTTGGCGATGGTGCAGGCCATCGCCACCCAGACACTCAAGGGCGTGGCCGAGCGCGATGCCGTCGCTGCATTTATCCAACGTATCTCGGCCATGGGCACGGCCCATGACCAACTTCTGCAGCAGGACTGGGCGGCTGCCTCCCTGATCAATGTTATTCGGCCGATGCTTAAATTACATGGCGACGGCGGTCGCATCCGAACCACAGGCCCGGACATCGAGCTTGGCCAGAAGGCGACCGTCTCCATCTCGTTATTGCTCCACGAGTTGGCGACGAATGCCGTCAAGTACGGCGCTCTGTCCGTACCGGCAGGCAAAGTCGATCTCACATGGAAAATCGAGACCGGTGCCGAGCCGTTCATCAGGTTGACTTGGGAAGAATTCGGTGGCCCCAGAGTCGCCGAGCCTGAAAGGACGAGCTTCGGCTCTCGCCTCATTCAGATGGGTCTCGTGGGCAAGGGTGGGGTCGAAAAGCAGTACCTGCCGAGCGGCCTGCTTGCCACATTCGAGGCGACGATATCGGATGTACGAGAACTCTGAAGATGTCGCTCCGCCGCGTTCAGCAGGTCGGCGCTCCCGTTAGCGGAATGTCGGAAGTCGATCGGAAGCAGACATGACAGGAACGACATCCCCCCTCACCGGCGGCTGCCAGTGCGGCGCGGTGCGCTACCGGCTGCTGAAGCCGCCGCACAAGGTTTCAGTCTGTTTCTGCCGAATGTGCCAGAAGGCGGTCGGCAATTATTTCGGCGCCTTCGCCTCCTCGCGCATCGAGAACGTCGTCTGGACGCGCGGGACGCCTTCGGTCTTCCGCTCGTCGGAGGTGGCCGAGCGCGGCTTCTGCAGGGAGTGCGGCACGCCGCTGAGCTTCAGCTATCCGGCCGCTGGCACGCTTGCGCTCGCGGTCGGCAGTCTCGACGATGCCACCGCCTTTTCCCCGACCCACGCTTATGGCGTCGAGGGCAGGGCCCCCTGGTTCGACGCGTTATGCCGCCTGGAGGGCACACGGACCGAGGACGACATCCCGGCGGATGAGCTGCCGGGTTATCGCTCGCGCCAGCATCCCGATCATGACTGAGCGCTACTCGACCAAAAGCTCGCGCCGCGCCAGCACGCGCGAGCCGGTGAGGGGCGCGTCCATCACATAGCGCAGCTCATAAGCCCCGGGCTCGGCCGGCGCCTCCAGCGTGCTCTCGACATTCTCGGCCGGGAAGAAATTCGGCCCCTGCGCCTCGGGCGGTGCATCCGGCTTGACCAGCACGACGCGGTCGCGGTCGCCATTGGGGCCGATGCCGCGCACGGGCAGCGGATTGCCGCGCGCGACGCGGGCAGGGGCGGCGAGCGTTGCAGCCGGCTCGGTCGTCACCAGCGGCTGGCGCAGCAGGACGACCGGCTTGCCGTCGCTTTCACCGAGCAGGCGCCATTCGAAGCTGCCGACCTCGCCCGGCGCCGGCAGCGACAGCGCCGGGACCTGGCCGAGCGGAGAGGCGACGATCGCCGCATCCGGAGGATCGCCCGGCCGGCTGATGGCGAGGCGGGCATTGGCCGGGGCGCGGCTGACGAACACCGTCGCCATGGCGCCGGCCATCAGCGTGCGCGGCGCCGAGAGATTCGGGCTTTGCGGCGGGCGCTGCTGCGGCCGCTGCTGCTGGGCCATGGCAGGGCTGCCTGCGCAGAGGAGCAAAGCGAGGATCGTGCGGCGGGTCGGCATCATGCTGCTGCAAGTCGATGGAGATGGGCGGCAAGTTCCGGGTGACGCAGCATGAGCAGACGAAAATCGGCAGGATCAAGGACGAGCAGCTTGGTCGCGACCGTGGCATGCGCCGCGATGCCGCCCTCTGCAGCCGCGAGCTCGGTCAGGCAGAGCTCGCCGAAATAGCAGCCTTCGTCGAGCCGGCGGCTGCCATCGGGTTCGACGAGCTCGACCTCGCCGCTGGCGACGAAATAGAGCGAGTGCGCCGGCTCGTGCGGGCGCAGCACGACGCCGCCACCGCGCACGGTCCGGGCGCGCAATGCGTTCATGATCTCGGCGATCTCGGCGGCGTCGAGCCCGCTGAAGAGCGGCACGCGCGCCAGCATGCTCCAGGTGACGACGAACTCACGCCGGTGGATCTCCTGGGCGAAGGCGGTGGCGATGATGCCGACCGGCAGCGCCAGCATGACGAGGCCCATCACGGCGGTCAGCGACGCGATGACCTTGCCGAGCGGGCTGACCGGGAAGGCATCGCCATAGCCGACGGTGGTCAGCGTCACGATCGCCCACCACATCGCATCGGGGATGGTGCCGAACTTGTCCGGCTGCACGTCGTGCTCGACGAAATGCATCGCGGTCGCCGATAGCAGCATCACGCCGATCAGGATCACGACGCAGGCGGCGAGCGCCTTGCGCTCGGCATGCAGCGCCGCGCCGAGGGAAGCCATGCCGGGCGAATAGCGGCCGAGCTTGAAGAAGCGCAGCAGCCGGAACAGCAGCAGGATCTTGAGATCGCCATAGCCGAGCAGGGCGGCATAGAGCGGCACGGTGGCGAGGAAGTCGAGCAGGGCCGGCGGTGACAGCGCATAGGCGCGCCGCGCCGCCCAGTCGCTCAGCCCGCGGTAGCGTGCATGCTCGGGTGCGACCCAGAGCCGGACCCCATATTCGAGCGTGAACAGCACGGTCGAGACCAACTCGATCCCATGGAACAGCCGTTCATGGGCGGTAGCGAAGCGCGGCACCGATTCCAGCACCAGCGCCGTGATGTTGACGACGATCAGCGCCACCAGCCCGCCATGGACGAGCCGCGCCGAGAGATCGTCGCCCGCGCCCCGGTCGATGACCAGATGCGCCCGCCGCCGCCAGCTCATGCCAGGCTGCGGGGCGGCGGACATTGTCGTTCAGCCCATCGCGGCGGCGACGGCTTCGAGCGCAGCTTCAGCCTGCGTGCCGTCCGGGCCGCCAGCCTGGGCCATGTCGCGGCGTCCGCCACCGCCCTTGCCGCCGAGGCGTTCGGAGGCCGCGCGCACCAGCGCGACCGCGTCGAAGCGCCCGGTCAGATCGGGCGTGACGCCGACGACGACGCCGGCCTTGCCGTCCTCGGCGACCCCGACGATGGCGACGACGCCGGAGCCGACGCGGGCCTTGGCCTCGTCGGCCAGGCTCTTCAGGTCCTTCATCTCGACGCCGGTGACGGCGCGGGCCAGGAGCTTGGCACCGGCGATCTCGCGGATCGGATCGCTGGCTTCGCCGCCGCCGCCCATGGCGAGCTTCTTGCGGGCTTCGCTCAGCTCACGCTCGAGCTTGCGGCGCTCCTCGACCAGGGTCGCGACGCGCGCCGGCAATTCGGCGATCGGCGCCTTCAGCAGGCCGGCCATCTCGTCGAGCGCGACGCTCTCTTCGCGCAGATGGCGACGGGCCGCCTCGCCGGTGAGCGCTTCGAGCCGGCGCACGCCGGCCGCGACGCCGGCCTCGGACAGGACGGTGACGAGGCCGATATCGCCGGTGCGGCTGGCATGGGTGCCGCCGCAGAGCTCGACCGAGAAGGCCTTCGGCGTCTCGGCATCGCGATCGGTGCCCATCGACACGACACGAACCTCGTCGCCGTACTTCTCGCCGAACAGAGCGCGCGCGCCTGAAGCAATGGCGTCGTCGACCGACATCAGCTTGGTGGTGATCGGCTCGTTCTGCAGCACGAGCCTGTTCGCCATCTCCTCGACTTTTGCCAGCTCCTCGCGCGAGATCGGCTTGGGGTGGCTGAAGTCGAAGCGCAGCCGTTCCGGCGCAACCTGCGAGCCCTTCTGCGCGACATGGTCGCCGAGCACGCGACGCAGCGCCTCGTGCAACAGATGGGTGGCCGAATGGTTGGCGCGGATGGTGCCGCGCCGGCCATGGTCGACCGTCAGCTCGGCCGGCTTGCCGAGCTCGATCGCGCCGGAGACGACCCTGACCTGATGGGCGAAGACGTCGCCGAGCTTCTTCTGAACGTCCAGCACCTGCGCCTTGAAGCCGTTGCCGGTGATCGTGCCGGTATCGCCGACCTGCCCGCCGGACTCGCCATAGAACGGCGTCTGATTGAGGATGACGATGCCGCTCTCGCCTTCTTTCAGCGTCGCGACCTCGGCATTGTCCTTGACCAGCGCGGTGACGACGCCCTCGGCGCTCTCGGTGTCGTAGCCGAGGAACTCGGTCGCGCCGACGCGCTCGCGCAGCGGGAACCAGAGCGTCTCGGTCGCGGCCTCGCCGGTGCCGGCCCAGGCGGCGCGCGCCTTGGCCTTCTGCTGCGCCATCGCCGCATCGAAGCCCTCGATGTCGACGCCGACGCCGCGGGCGCGCAGCGCATCCTGGGTCAGGTCGAGCGGGAAGCCATAGGTGTCGTAGAGGGTGAAGGCGATGTCGCCCTTCAGCTTGTCGCCGGAGCCCAGTGCCTGCGTTTCCTGGTCGAGGATGGAGAGGCCGCGCGCCAGCGTGGTGCGGAAGCGGGTTTCCTCCAGCTTCAGCGTCTCCGAAATCAGCGCCTCGGCTCGGATCAGCTCGGGATAGGCCTGGCCCATCTCGCGCACCAGCGCCGGCACCAATTTGTGCATCAGCGGGTCCTTGGCGCCGAGCAGCTGCGCATGGCGCATGCCGCGTCGCATGATCCGGCGCAGCACATAGCCGCGGCCCTCATTAGAGGGCAGCACGCCATCGGCGATCAGGAAGGCGGAGCAGCGCAGATGGTCGGCGATGACGCGATGGCTCGCGCTCATCGGCCCGTCGGAGGGGACGTTGGTCAGATCGGCGATGGTGCGGATCAGCGTGGCGAAGAGGTCGATCGCATAGTTGTCATGCGTGCCCTGGAGCACGGCGGCGATGCGCTCGAGGCCCATGCCGGTGTCGATCGACGGGCGGGGCAGGTTGGTGCGAATACCGCCCGCGGCCTCCTCATACTGCATGAACACGAGGTTCCAGATCTCGATGAAACGGTCGCCATCCTCGTCGGGCGAGCCCGGAGGGCCGCCGGGGATGTGGTCGCCATGATCGTAGAAGATCTCGGAGCATGGGCCGCAGGGGCCGACATCGCCCATGCGCCAGAAATTGTCGGAGGTCGCGATGCGGATGATGCGCGAATCCGGCAGGCCGGCGATCTTCTTCCAGAGCGTGTGCGCCTCGTCATCCTCGGAGTAGACCGTGACGGTCAGCTTGTCCTTGGGCAGGCCGAATTCGCGGGTGACCAGGGTCCAGGCATGGGTGATCGCCTGTTCCTTGAAATAGTCGCCGAAGGAAAAGTTGCCCAGCATCTCGAAGAAGGTGTGGTGGCGGGCGGTGTAGCCGACATTGTCGAGGTCGTTGTGCTTGCCGCCGGCGCGCACGCATTTCTGCGCCGTGGTGGCGCGCGCGTAGGGGCGCTTCTCCTGGCCGGTAAAGACGTTCTTGAACTGCACCATGCCGGAATTGGCGAACATCAAGGTCGGGTCGTTGCGCGGCACGAGCGGGCTCGACGGCACCACTTCATGACCGTTCGACTTGAAGTAATCGAGGAAGGTCGACCTGATCTCGTTGACGCCGCTCATCGCAATCTTGGCTCTGTTCTGGTGGGGCCGGCCGGCCCGGCGCAGTGGTTCTAGTCAGCCCATGTGCGCCTGTCCAGAAAGCGCCCGCAAGGACGCCATATCGGCAAGCTGCTGACCGCAAAACGGAAACGGGCGGCCCGAAGGCCGCCCGTCGACTTAACTATCCCAAGCGCGGGTTTGAAGGCTCAGGCTTCGCCCTCGTCGAGGTCCTCGGCAGTCGGATCGGCGTTCTCCAGGATACGCTCGGCGACCAGGCCGGAATTCTGACGGATCGTCGTCTCGATCTTGGCGGCGACGTCGGGATTGGCCTTGAGGAAGGTCTTGGCGTTTTCGCGACCCTGACCGAGGCGCTGGCTGTCGAAGGAGAACCAGGCGCCGGATTTCTCGACGATGCCGGCCTTGACGCCGAGATCGACCAGTTCGCCGGCCTTCGAGATGCCTTCGCCGAACATGATGTCGAACTCGACCTGCTTGAAGGGCGGCGCGACCTTGTTCTTGACGACCTTGACGCGGACCTGGTTGCCGGTCGCTTCGTCACGCTCCTTCAGCGTCGAGACGCGACGGATGTCGAGGCGGACCGAGGCGTAGAACTTGAGCGCATTGCCGCCGGTGGTCGTCTCGGGCGAGCCGTACATCACGCCGATCTTCATGCGGATCTGGTTGATGAAGATGACCATGCAGTTCGAGCGCGAGATCGAGGCGGTGAGCTTGCGCAGCGCCTGGCTCATCAGACGCGCCTGCAGGCCGGGCTGGTTGTCGCCCATCTCGCCCTCGATCTCGGCACGCGGCGTCAGTGCGGCCACCGAATCGACGACGAGCACATCGATCGCACCGGAGCGGACCAGCGTGTCGGTGATCTCGAGCGCCTGCTCGCCGGTGTCGGGCTGCGAGATCAGCAGGTCGTCGAGATTGACGCCGAGCTTGCGGGCATAGACCGGGTCGAGCGCGTGCTCGGCGTCGACGAAGGCGCAGACGCCGCCCTTCTTCTGGGCTTCGGCGATGGTGTGGAGCGCGAGCGTGGTCTTGCCGGAGGATTCAGGGCCGTAGATCTCGACGACGCGGCCGCGCGGCAGGCCGCCGACGCCGAGCGCGATGTCGAGCCCGAGCGAGCCGGTCGAGACCGTCTCGATCTCGATCGCCTGCTGGTTCTTGCCCAGGCGCATGATCGAGCCCTTGCCGAAAGCCCGTTCGATCTGCGAGAGCGCCGCATCGAGCGCCTTGGCCTTGTCCATCGAAGAGCCTTCCACGAGCCTGAGATTTGCCTGATTCACGACGTGCGCTCCTTATGGCAGGGGCGCGACCACATCTCAATCCGCGCCATGGGGATGACTATGGTCATGGTTTGTTCTCTCCCGCAAGTTCTTTTTTTGTTCTTGCTGCAGCGCGTCCCGGTTGTGCTCCGGCAGGATGATCGCGCCCGGCTCCCAGGGTATAAGGCGTCATGCGCAAGTCCCTGATCAAGCTCCTCCTGATCCCGCTCGACCTCGTGGTCGGGTTCGTCATTCTGGTCGACGAATTGCTGCGGCCGCTCTACCGGCCGCTGATCGCCTGGTTCGCCTCGCTCAGGCTGGTGGGGCGGCTGGAAGATGCGATCGGGCGGTTGCCGCCCTATGGCGCGCTGGTCGCGCTGGCGATCCCCTTCGCCATCGTCGAGCCGCTGAAGCTGCTCGGCCTCGTGTTCCTGGCGCGCGGGGCGCTCACGGCCGGCATTGTCACGACCGCGGTCGGCCATCTCGCCGGCTTCCTGCTGGTCGAGCGCGTCTACCATGCCGGGCGAGCGCAACTCCTCACCATTCCCTGGTTCGCGCGGATCATGGGCTGGATCGATGCCATCCGTCAGGCGGTGATCGGGCGGATCAAGGCCAGCGCTGCCTGGCGGCGGGCGGTCGAACTCGTACAGGTGGTGCGTGAGCGCTTGCGTGGGTTCAGGGGCTGGCTCGCCAGCCTGCGCGCCTGATGCGCTCAATGCTCCGGATCGGCCTGCCAGGCGGCGGCGAGCCGTTCCAGCTCCAGCGTGTAGCAATACAGCGCGAAGACGATGGCGAGCAGCAGGCCGGAGCGCCAGACCAGGCTGAAGCCGTCGCCGAGCTTGGTCAGCTCCGGCAGGTGACGCAGGAAATAGAGCGAGGCGAGCGCACCGCCGACGATCGCACCGAGGCGGGCGGCGAAAGCCAGCAGATGGCCGAGAGCCAGGCTGTGGAAGCCTGTGGGTACCGGCAGTCGGTACAGGCGGCTCCAATAGCAAAACTGACCCAGCAACGCCGCCACGCAGATCTGAATCAGGATGTCGGTCGGTAGCATCTGCTGCTCGCCGATATGCGCGACCAGCACGCGGAAGGCGATGTGGATGTGGAAGAGGATCACCAGCGCGCAGGCTGTCTGCACGATCAGCAACAGCGTGTAGGCGAGGACCGGCCTTTGCGTCATGCGGCTCACGATAGAGGGCCGTCAGGCGCCGATCAAACCGCCTGGCTTTGCGCCGTCGCAGCGAGCGAGGCGGCGGCGCGGCCAGCCGCCTCGACATAGGCGGGGTCGCGATGGACGAGCATGACCGAGAAGGCGCCGTCCATGAGCAATACGACCTGGCGGGCGAGTTCGTCGGGAGCGGCGGCGCCATGCTCGGCGCAGGCGGCGGCGAGCCAGCGCTCGAAGCCGGCCTTGTGGCGCGCGCCGATCCTGATCGCCGGATGGCCGGGCAGGTTGGCAAGCTCGGCGGCGGTGCGCAGGAAGCCGCAGCCCTTCCAGCGCGGATGGCGGGCGGAGCGTGCTAGGTTCTGGAAGATCGCCTCGATCTTCTGCGGCAGGCCCCCCTCGGCCTTGTCGAACCAGCCGGCCATCAGCTTGAGATTGGGCTGGTCGCGCGCCTCGAGATAGGCGGCGACGAGCTCGTCCTTGCTCTCGAAATGGTAGTAGAGCGTGCGCTTGGTGACGCCGGCCTTCTCAGCCACCGCATCGACGCTGACGGCGCGGATGCCCTCGCCGTAGAAGAGCTTGCTGGCGGCCTCGATGATGCGGGTGCGCGTCGGTTTGTCGGGTTCGGTCATGCCTCGATGTATACCGTACAGGTAGTATACATCGTCAAGCCGCGAGTGCAGCTTCGATCGGTCGAAACCGGAAGAAGGCCAAGGCCATGCCCGATAATGATCCCATCCTGATTCAACAGCGCGAGGCGATTGCGACGCTGACGCTGAACCGGCCCGAGAAGCTGAATGCGCTGAGCTACGGCTTGATCGACCGCCTGCTCGAGGTGCTCGATGCGATCGAGGTCGATCCTTCGGTCCGGGCGGTGATCCTGACCGGCGCGGGCGAGCGCGCCTTTTCGGCCGGCGGCGACATCCACGAATTCTCGCGGAGCGTCGCGGCCGGGCCGGAGCAGGCGGTGCGCGATTTCGTCCGCCGCGGGCAGAAGCTGACGGCGCGGCTGGAGGCCTTCGGCAAGCCGGTGATCGCGGCGGTGAACGGGCTCGCCTATGGCGGCGGCTGCGAGGTCACCGAGGCGGTGCCGCTCGCCATCGCCAGCGAGCGGGCGATGTTCGCCAAGCCGGAGATCAATCTCGGCATGCCGCCGACCTTCGGCGGGACACAGCGCCTGCCGCGCCTCGCCGGCCGCAAGCGCGCCATGGAGCTGCTGCTGACGGGCGATCCGTTCACGCCGCAGCGGGCGCTCGATATGGGGCTGATCAACGCGGTGGTGCCGCATGAGGAGCTGCTGCCGGCGGCGCAGGCGCTGGCGCAGCGCATCCTCAGGCATTCGTCCCTGGCTGCGGCGACCATCCTCACGGCGGTGACGCGCGGCATCAACGCCAGCATCGCCGAAGGGCTGCTGATCGAGAGCGAGCAGTTCGCCCGCATCGTGCCGACGGCCGATCTGCGCGAGGGGCTCGACGCCTGGATGGCGCGGCGCCAGCCGGTCTATTCCGGCGGCTGGTCGCAGGTCGCCAAGGCCGGGTGAGGGAGCGGGCATGAGCGACCATTCGAGCTTCAGCCGCGAGGCTTTCGCCGCCTTCCGCGCCGATGACCGGCCAGGGCCGGTGCAGATGCTGAACCTGATCCGGCTCAATGCCGAGGCGCAGTATCCGGACGGACCGCATGGCGGCGGCCGCGAGGCATTCGCGGCCTATGGCCGGATCAGTGCGCCGGTGCTGACCCGGCTCGGCGGGCGGATCATCTGGCGCGGCGGCTTCGAGCAGATGCTGATCGGCCCGCGGGGCGAGCGCTGGGACATCTGCTTCATCGCCGAATATCCCAGCGTCGAGGCCTTCGCGGCGATGTTCCGCGATCCGATCTATCGCGAGGCGATGATGCATCGGCAGGCGGCGGTGAAGGATTGCCGCCTGATCCGGCTGGCGGCGCGGGAGGCGGGGGTGACCTTCGCCGGATAGGGCAGGGTCGCTCAGCCATGCTTCAGGCGCCCGATCAGGCCGTGGATGTCGCCGAGCACGAAGAGGTCGCGCACCAGCCCGTCCTCGAAGGTGAAGGCCGGCGCGCCATGCCACCAGACATGGCGGCCGCTCGGCGGCACTCCGAACATCTCGCGGCGATGGAAGCCGTGGAAGCGCAAGCGCCCGAAGACGCGGTTGCCTTCCTCGACCATTGCCAGGATGTCCGAGGTGTACGCGCCGAGCGCGCCGGTGACCCAGTCGACATAACCCGCGAATTCGCGATGGCCGCGCAGGACCGGGCCGAGCGAGCCGCGAAAGGTGAAGTCCTCGTGGAAGATCCGCGGGATCAGCGACTTGTCGGCGTGGTCCCACATCTCCTTGTAGAAGACCCTGACGATCTCCTTCTGCGGCGAGAGCGTAACGCCGGCGAAGTCGAGGGCGGGCTCGTCGGGCGGCGCCTCGCGTCCCTGCGGCATCTCAGTCATGCTCGCCTCCCATGCCGCCGCAGGCCATCGCAGCCAGATTTGCGCACGCTCTGCCGAAGATGCGCCGAAGGGCACAGCAAATCTCGCACAGCGCCGTTGGCAAACTGCCCATACCGAGCGGGCTTCGGAGCACGATTTGAACGTCTGCGAGCCCTCATCCTGAGGAGCCATTCCCGGAGGAATGGCGTCTCGAAGGATGCTTCAGGAGGCTCCCGAATCATCTCAAGCATCCTTCGAGACGCCGCTGCGCGGCTCCTCAGGATGAGGGCTGAGTGTGAGACAGATCAGTTCGCTGACGGTACCGCGTGCTCACCCCGCCGCGTGGGGCGTTTCCGCCGGGGCGGGAACGGTCGATCTCTTGCCGCCCAGCCTGCGCGACAGTCCTTCCATGAACAGGAAGATCACCGGGGTGATAAACAGCGTCAGCACCTGCGAGACGATCAGCCCGCCGACGACGGCGAGGCCGAGCGGCTGGCGCAGTTCCGCGCTGGCGCCGGCGCCGATCGCGATCGGCAGGGCGCCGAGGATCGCCGCCAGCGTCGTCATGATGATCGGCCGGAAGCGGCGCAGGCAGGCTTCGCGGATCGCAGTGTCCGGCGGCTCGCCGGCGCGCTGCAGTTCGAGCGCGACGTCGATCATCATGATCGCGTTCTTCTTGACGATGCCGATCAGCATCAGGAGCCCGATCACGGCGATGACCGAGAGGTCGAGGCCGAAGAGCTTCAGCGTCAGCAGCGCGCCGAGCGCCGCCGCCGGCAGGCCGGTCAGGATGGTCAGCGGGTGGATGAAGCTCTCGTAGAGGATGCCGAGCACGATGTAGATCGTCAGCACCGCACCGGCGATCAACAGGCCCTGGTTGCCGAGCGACTGCTCGAAGGTCTTGGCGACGCCGGCGAAGCTGGTGCCGATCTGGGCGGGCAGGCCGAGTTCGGCCTTGATCGCGTCGATCCGCTGCACGGCCTCGCCGAGCGCGCGGCCGGCCGGCAAATTGAAGGAGAGGGTGACGGCCGGGAGCTGGCCGAGCTGGTTGACGGTGAGCGGGCCGGCCTTGCGCTCGATCCGGGCGAAGGTGCCCAGCGGGACGAGCGCGCCGGAGGAGGAGCGGAAGCGGACCTGGTCGAGCCGGTCGTTCGACCACTGGATGTCCGGATTGAATTCGATGATGACCTGGTAGCTGTCGCTGGTGGTGTAGATCGTCGAGATCTGGCGCACGCCGAAGCCGGAATAGAGGCTGGAGCGCAGCACGTCGGCGCTGATGCCGAGCGACTGCGCCTTGGCCCGGTCGACGACGAGGTTGGCGAGCAGGGCCTTGTTCTGCAGGTCGGTGGTGACGTCGACGAAGAGCGGGTCGTGCTGCAGCGCCTCCAGCATCTTCCCCGACCAGTCGGATAGAGCGGCCTGGTCGATCGACTGCATCACGAACTGGTACTGGCTCTTGGAGGAGCGCGCGCCGATGTTGAGGTTCTGCACCGGCGACATATAGGTCGCGATGCCGGGGATGGCGGCGAGCTGGCGACGCAGCTCCGCCAGCATCTGCTGCAGCGGCGGGCGCTGGTCTTTCGGTTTCAACTCGACGAAGAGCCGCCCGGCATTGAGGCTGCTCGACTGGCCGCTGGAGCCAATGGTCGAGGCGACATGGCTGACATAGGGCGAGCTGCGGAAGACCTCCTCGACCTTTTGTTGCAGCGCCGACATGGCGTCGAAGGAGATGTCCTGGCGCGCCTCGGTCGCGACCTGGAGCTGGCCGATATCCTCCTGCGGGAAAAAGCCCTTGGGGATGGTCACCACCAGCCAGGCGCTGGCGGCGACGCTGGCGAGGAAAATCATCAGGACGGTGCGCCGGTATGTCAGGCTGAGGTCGAGCCCGGCGCGATAGGCGCCGAGCACGGCGTCGAAGCCGCGTTCGAGGAAGGCGAGCCGATCCTTCTTTCCAGGCTCCGCATGGCCGGCTGCGCTGGCGCCGAGGCGTGCGCACATCATCGGCGTCAGCGTCAGCGAGACGAAGGCCGAGGCGAGGATGGCGACCGTGACGACGACGGCGAACTCGTTGAAGACGCGCCCGATCACGCCGCCCATCAGCAGCACCGGGATGAAGACGGCGACCAGCGAGAGCGAGATCGAGATGATGGTGAAGCCGATCTCGCTCGAACCCTTCAGCGCCGCGTCGAAGGCCGAGAGCCCATCCTCCTCCATGTGCCGAACGATGTTCTCCAGCATCACGATCGCATCGTCGACGACGAGGCCGACCGCGAGCGTCAGGCCGAGCAGCGAGATGTTGTCGATCGAGAAATCGAGCAGGTACATCGCCCCCAGCGTGGCGATCAGCGAAATCGGCACCGCCACCGCCGGGATCAGCGTCGCGGTGAAGCGGCGCAGGAACAGGAAGATCACCGCGACGACCAGCACGATCGTCAGCCCCAGCGTGAACTGCACGTCCTCGACCGCTTGGCGGATCGAGGCGGAGCGGTCGTTGAGCAGGCCGAGCGTCGTCGCCGGCGGCAGCAGCGACTGCATCTGGCCGATCGCCGTCTTGACCTTGTCGACGACATCGACCGTGTTGGCGTCAGGCTGGCGGAAGACGGCGACGACGAGGGCGCGCGAGCCGTCATACCAGCTGGCGAGCTGCAGGTTCTCGACGGAATCGATCACCTTGGCGACGTCGCCGAGCCGGACCGGGCGGCCATCGCGGGTGGCGATGATGATGTCGGCGAAATGGCCGGCGTCGGCGAGCTGGGTCTGCGCCTCCAGCGTCAATTGCTGCGGGCCGGACTGCATAGTGCCGACCGGGGTGTTGACGTTGGCGGCGGTGATCGCCGCCTGCAATTCGTTGATGCCGATGCCGCGGGCGGCGAGCGCGGTCGGATCGACCTGGATGCGCACCGCGTATTTCTGGCTGCCGAAGATCTGGACCTGCGCCACGCCCTCGACAGTGGAGAGGGTGGGGGAGAGCACCTGCTGGACGAAGGCATCGATCTTGGAGAGCGGGGTGACGTCGCTCTTCAGCGCCAGCAGCAGGATCGGGGCGTCGGCGGGATTGAACTTGCGGTAGCTCGGCGGCGTCGTCATGTCGACCGGGAGCTGGCGCTGGGTCCGGGCGATCGCCGCCTGGACGTCGGCCGCCGCCGCGTCGATATCGCGGTCGAGCGCGAACTGGATCGCGATCGAGGTATTACCGAGCGCGTTGGTGGTCGCGATCGAATCGATGCCGGCGATGGTGGCGAACTGCTTGATCAATGGCGTCGCCACCGAGGTCGCCATGATCTCGGGCGAGGCGCCGGGCAATTGCGCGGAGACGTTGACGACCGGGAACTCGGCGCGCGGCAGCGCCGCGACCGGCAGGGAGCGCCAGGCGAACAGGCCGCCGAGGATCAGCGCGCACGACATCAGGATCGTCGCGACGGGATGGCGGATGCAGAAAGCAGAGACCGACATGGCGCGCCCTCAGGGCTTGGCGGTTTGCGGGGCGGTCAGCCTGATCCTGGCGCCGGGAGAAAGCCGCGACTGGCCTTCGGTCACGACCTTCTCGTCCTGCGACAGGCCCGAGGCAATCGCGACGACGCCGTTCTCGTTGGAGGCGACCTTGACGGTCCTGGCCTCGACCGTGTCGTCGGCTTTGGCGACGTAGACGAACGGGCCCTTCTGCCCCTCCTGCAGCGCGACCGAGGGCACGGTGACGGAGCCCGGCAGCATGCCGAGCTGGACGACGACATCGACATATTGCCCCGGCCAGAGCCGATGCGGATCGTTCGCGAACAGCGCCTTGACGCTGACGGTGCCCGACGGGATGTCGACGGCGGAATCGATGAAGGAGAGGTCGCCGGTGGCGAGCTCCTCCCGCGTGCCGGAAGCGTAGGCGGTGACCTTCGCCGGCATCTGCGCCTTGGCCGCTTCCTGTAGCAAGGTCAGGTCGCGTTCCGGCAAAGTGAAGGTGACGCGGATCGGGGCGAGCTGCGTCACCGTCACGAGGTTGCTGCTGGCATCGTTGGCGCGCACCGCATTGCCGGGCGTCGCGGCGATGGCGCCGAGCCGGCCGGAGATCGGGGCGGTGATCGTGGTGTAGCCGAGCCGGACGCGGTCGAGCGCGAGCGTCGCTTCGTCCGCCTTGACGGCGGCGGTGGCGACGGCCTCGTCGGCGGTCGCCTGGTCGAGCGCCTGCTGCGTGCCGGCGCCCTTGTCGACCAGGCTTTTCTGGCGGGCGAGGTCGGCGCGTTTTTGCGCCACCGTCGCCTTGTCGCGCTCGACATTGGCTTCGTCGCGGGCGACCTGCGCCTTGAGCTCGCGATCGTCGAGGGTGAAGAGCAGGTCGCCCTGCTTGACCTCCTGGCCTTCCTTGACGTGCATATCGGCAATAATGCCGTCGAGGCGGGACTTGACCGCGACGATGGCGACCGGCTCGGCGAAGCCGATCGAGCGGCGCGTCACAGGAATGTCGGCGCGGCCCGCGAGCACGGTCGTGACCGGGCTCGCGATGGGGCCGGCGCGGCGCTCGGCATGGGCCTGCTCAGGGCCGTCCTGCGGCCTGATCACGCGCCACGCGGCAAAGACGGAGACAGCCACCAGAAGGGCTATGATCGCGTAACGTTTCATTGGTCACCACGGCGCAACGCTGTCCACGCGCTACTTTACCGCCTCCCGCCGCAGGGGGCCTGTCCGCCGCATGAACTCTTCGTAATGCTCGCGCGCCGGGGGGCGCGGCGGCTGGCCCGGCGCCTCGCAGCAGGGCAGCGCGTCGATGCCGGAGCAGGCGCCCGTTGATCATGCAGAATTCGTTGACCGGATAGTCGCCAATCCCGCGTAGCAGACGACGATTATTTAATCTGTCCGCGCTATCAGCTGCACAGTGATCGCTTGAGAAGGTTAGAGTGGATGGCTGCGCTGACTCCGGACGAATTCCGATCGTCTATCGATCTGGAAAAGCGCAAGTTTCACATGAAGTCCTATTTCGAGAGCAGCTTCTACCGGCAGTATCGCTCGGCAAACATGGCGCTGCGCACGCTCGGACGCAGTCCGCGCGTCCTGTCGCTGGGCGCCGGTGGCGCTTTCGTGGAGGAAATCGTCCAGAAGCATCTGGACGCCTCCGTCTTCGTCGTCGATTTCGCCGAGACCTTGGCGATCGAGAGCGATCTCTACGGGAATTTCGCGGGGATGTTCGCCGGCGACATCTCCGCGCCCGACTGGGTCTCGCCGCTTGAGTCAGTCGATGCGGTATTCTGGTTCGACAATATCGAGCATTTGCGCATCGACCCGACCAAGATCCTGCGCAAGCTGCGCTCGGCGCTGTCGGAGAACGGCCAGATCTTCATCACCACCGACAATTTCGCGCGGCTGCGGAACATCCTGAAGCTGATCTTCAACCGCTCGATCGTCGCCCTGCCGAAGGACCTGTTCGCAGAGGTCGATTTCGAGCACGAATACGTCCACCGGCGCGAATACACCCGGCCGGAGCTGGAAGCCTGCCTGCGCGAGGCCGGCCTGAAGCTGGCCGAGGTCGAGATGCTCTGGCAGAGCCCGTCGGAGAGCTTGAAGAAGCTGCCGTTCCGGAGCTTCGAATACCTGTTCCCGCGCTTCCGCCCGCATATGCTGATCCGGGCTCAGAAGGCCGAGCAGGACGTCCGATTGACGACGGGCTGACCGAATTCCACCGTGTCCTGCTCGCGTGGGTCCCATCTTTCATAGGTCTTGAAACCGGGCTTCAGCCGCCATTCCAACCTGACCGAGCAGGAGCCCTTGCCATCCGTGGTCAGCCAGATGGCAAAGGTGTGCGTGCGCTCGGCGGTGAGACGCACGAGCGTCCCTGCGTTCACGACCTTCCAGCGCCCCTTTACCCGTCCTTCGACGTCCTCGCCGAGAACGCCTTGCTGAGACAGCCCCGGTCGCCGTCGCCCGAGGCCATCGCCGCGAACTTGCTCCGCAACTTTCCCGTCCTTGCCGAGCGTGAGATAGATCGTCCGGACGATCTCGTTTGGCTCGCCATCGATCTCGGGCTCTGTCCACGCGAGATAAAGCTGGAACCGCGCCTCCTGAGCGAGGGCAGGACGAACTGCGCCCAACAGAACCAGGCAGGCGAACGTCACAAGCGCGACGTAGCGGCTCATAGAACCTCGCAGGTGGCTTGCTCAACCTTGGGCTGGCTGTATCGGATCGGGATGTCGCGGCGGCGGGCCCAGCCCTCATAAGCGGTGAAGCCGGACTTGAGCCGCCATTCGAGCGTGACCGAGCAGGAGCGTGTGCCGTCGGTCCGCAGCCAGATGGCGAAGGTGTGCGAGCGTTCCGCGACGAGGCGCAACAGCGTGTTCTCGTTGAGCACTTTCCAGCGCGCGCGAGCGTCGAGGTCGTCACCGAGCGCGCCCTCGCGAACACGCCCGCGTCCGCCGCGATTGCGATTGACTTCCTCCCTGACCGCACCGCCCCTTCCGAGGATGACCGTGAGCGTGCGGCTCGCCAGCCGGGTTCTTTGCTCCGGCGCGATCTCGGGCACCGTCCAGGCCAGCGAGAGCCGGAAACGGGCCTCCTGGGCGAGGGCAGGACAGGCAGCCCCGATGACGGCAAGGCAGGCCGTCGCGGCAAGGGCGAGATGCCGGCTCACAGCACGTCGCACCTTGCATTCGGCCAGCTCGGCTCGGTGAAGCGGACCGGCGGCTTACCCGGCTTCTTCGGACCCTCGTAGAGTGTGTGGCCGGGCTTCAGCCGCCACTCCAGGGTTGCGGTGCAGGACCGGTCGCCCTGGGTCCGCAACCAGATCGCGAAGGTGTGAGACGGGCGGGCCACCAGTCGCAGAAGCGTCGTTTCGTTGACGACCTTCCAGGCCTTGCGACGCGAGGCGCCGTCGCCTTCGCCGAGATCATTTTCCGTCTGCGTGACGGTCGAGCCCGCCCAGCCGTTTCCGACCCATGCCTCGAGCCGCTCCTCGACCTTTCCGTTGTCGCGCAGCGTCACGGTATAGCTGCGCCGGCTGAGCACCGAGCGCGTGCGCGGTTCGACATAGTTGGTGATCCAGGTCACCGTGATCCGAAAGCTCGCCTCTTTCGCCGAGACCCCCGACGGCCAGAGCAGTAGCGGCCCGAGCAGCCCGATGAAGGCGGCGCCGCGCAGGGTTGCCGAACCGGCCGAGATGACATGTCGAGTTAGCCTCACAGCACCTCGCACGAGGTTTTCAGGTCTGTCGGCTGCGAGAACAGCATCTTCGTTGCGCGCTTGGGGGCCCATGTCTCGTAGAGGCTGAAGCCGGGCTTGAGGCGCCATTCTGCCGAGACAGTGCAGGAGCGGCCACCATCGGTACGCAGCCAGATCGCATAGGTATGGGAGGGCCTGGCGGTGACGCGCAACAGGGTATGCTCGTTGAGGACCGTCCACTGCGTCGCAAAGCGGCCCTTCATGTCCTCGCCGAGCTCGGTCGCGCGCGAGGCGTGGCGGACCTGGCCGGCGCGCTGTCCATACTGCCGCGTGAACTCCTCGCTCACGCTCCCGCCGCCGCGAAGCGTCACCAGATAGGTGCTCGACGTCGGCCGCGAACGCTTCGTCGGTTCGACCTCGTGCTGGATCCACGAAATGGTCGCGCGGAACCGGACGTCCTGCGCCTGCGCGGCCGATGTCGCCAGCAGCGCCGCGCATGCGGTCGTCAGAGGTCCGAGTGCGCGGCCGCGTCTGGCCCCGGCGCGCCTCGCCCGCGCGCTCATTCGCAGAAGGACTGGCCGTTGAAGTTGAAGCAGCGCCCGCGCGCGGCGGGGGCGGGCGCACGGGCCGGAGCGGGCGGGCGCGCG
>NZ_LNCQ01000011.1:0-209 GCF_002831785.1 Allobosea sp. FBZP-16
AGCAGCCGCGGTAATACGAAGGGGGCTAGCGTTGCTCGGAATCACTGGGCGTAAAGGGCGCGTAGGCGGACTCTTAAGTCGGGGGTGAAAGCCCAGGGCTCAACCCTGGAATTGCCTTCGATACTGAGAGTCTTGAGTTCGGAAGAGGTTGGTGGAACTGCGAGTGTAGAGGTGAAATTCGTAGATATTCGCAAGAACACCAGTGGCGA
>NZ_LNCQ01000010.1:0-205 GCF_002831785.1 Allobosea sp. FBZP-16
GCGCAGGTCGTTGTACTGGTCGATCAGGTTCGAGCGCACCGCCGAGGTGATGCCCGACGAGGTGAGGCCGGCGCCGGTGCGATCCGCGGCGGCGAATCCGACGGCCGTGTTGGCGCCACCGGTCTGAGCGTCGGTGATCGCGGCAGCGCCGCTCGCCGCCGCAGAACCGATACCGACCTGCAGAGCGTCGGAGCCGGTGCCCTTG
>NZ_LNCQ01000007.1:0-57050 GCF_002831785.1 Allobosea sp. FBZP-16
ACCGGGCCGCCGACCACCGCGCCGCCGACAGCACCCGCGGTCGCGCCGCCGACGATGCCGCTGGCCGCGCCGCCCTGGGCGCCGTCCGGGTTCTGGGCGAAGGCCGCAGCCGGGACGATGGCAAGGGCGGTGACGAGAGCAAGCTTCTTGAACATATCCGTTCTCCTTCCAGAGTGGGAACCTCGGGGAGGGAAACGGGAAGCTCTGCCTCAGGTTCCGCGCAGGCGGTCACGAGGTGTGAACAATCGTGACAAGCGTTAGGGGTTTGCCAGCTCGAACAAGGCGTTGGCGTCGATCACGAGCTCGATGCCGGCCGCTTGAAAATCGTGAACCTGGGTGCGTCGGGTGGCGCGGCCGGGATTGTCGAACAGCTCGTTCACCGTCGCTTCCTCCGACAGGAACAGGAAGTCGGCGTGGCTGCCGTGCTCGGGATAGGCGTCGATCGCGTGCCAGGTGCCTCGGTGGAACAGCACGCCTTCGCCGTCGAGCCGGAAGGCGCGCAGCGTCTCGGGCGCCGGCGGTGTGTCGGAGGGCTCGGCGACGACGATGATGGCGGGCGGTCCGCCAAGCGGCTGGCGCGCCTCGGTGACGTGCAGATGCCGCTCGATCAGAGCGACCACGAAGGGACGTGCATGGTAGCGCACGATCTGCAGCCGCGGCCGGCTTTCGGCGGCGAAGGGCTGGATCCAGATGTCGTAGCCCTCGCGGCCAGTGTCGCGCTCTCCCGATGGAGACAGGACACGACCGTAGGGAGCGAAGGCTTCGGCGGAGAGCGGGGAGATGGGCAGGGCAACGCGGCGCATGCCGCATCCTAGTGCGCCAGGGCCAAAAGAAAACGGCGGGCCGTGAAGCCCGCCGTCGATAAGCCTTGTCGTCTACCGATTCACTGCTTCGGCGCGGCGGACAGCACCGGCGAGAGCTTGTCGGCATCGCGCTTGATCAGCGCGGCGAAGCCGGCCGGGGTGCGCTCTTCCTTGGTCGGCAGCACGGTACCGAGATCGAGCAGGCGCTTCTTGACAGTCTCGTCGTTCAGCGCCTTGTCGAGCGCGTCGACCAGCTTGTCGACGGCCTCCTTCGGCAGGCCCTTCGGAGCGGCGATGCCGTTCCACGCTTCGATCTGGTACTCTGGGAGCCCGGCTTCCTTGGTGGTCGGCACGTCCGGCAGGGCAGGCGAGCGCTCCGCCGAAGCGACCGCATAGGCCTTGATCGTGCCGGCCTTGATCTGCTCGGCGACGCTGACGATCTGGTCGCACATGAAATCGACCTGGCCGGAAACGAGGTCGTTCAGCGCCGGACCCGTGCCGCGATAGGCGACCGAGTTCAGCTTCGGCACGCCGAGCTGGCCCTTGAGCAGGGTGCAGGTCGTCCAGGATACCGAGCCCACGCCGGCATGGGCTTCGTTCACCTTGTCGGAGTTCGCCTTCACATATGAGACGAACTCCTTGAGGTCCTTCGGCGCGAAGGCCTTCTTGGCGACGATCAGGATCGGCGTGCCGCCGGCGAGGCCGATCGTCTGCATGCCGTTGATCGGGTCGTACTTCAGGCCGGGATAGGTCGCCGGAGCCGCCGAGAAGGTACCGAGGTGCCCCATCGCGATGGTGTAGCCATCCGGCGCCGCGGTCACCGCACGGGTGATGCCGGTGGTGCCACCGGCGCCGGCGACGTTCTCGACCACGATCTGTTGGCCGAGCGTCTTCGACATGTTCTCGCTGACGATGCGGGCGATGATGTCGGTCGGGCCGCCGGCGGCGAAGGGCACGATCATGGTGATCGGGCGCTCCGGATATTTGGACTGGGCCTGCGCCGGCAGCGCCAAGGCGAGCGCTGCGGCGAGACCGAGGGCGAGTGTTTTCATGGGTAGTCCTCCCTGACGCGATACAATGAAGATGGTGGAACGGAGTTGAGCGACAACCCCGTCATTCGGTGAAGACCTCGTCGCGCTTCTTCGACATCGACGGCAGCAGCGCGATGACGAGGATGGCGACGGCGACCAGCAGCAGGCCGGCCGAGATCGGCCGCTCGATGAAGGTCATGAACGAGCCGCGCGAGATGATCAGCGCCTGGCGCAGCTTCTCTTCCATCAGCTTGCCGAGCACGAAGCCGAGCAGCATCGGGGCCGGCTCGAAGCCGAGCTTGATCAGGAGATAGCCGAACAGGCCGAACAGCGCGGTGAAGGCGACGTCGACAGGCTGGTTGTTCACCGAGTAGATGCCGATCGAGCAGAAGATCAGGATCGCCGGGAACATCAGGCGATAGGGCACCTGCAGCAGCTTCACCCAGACGCCGACCAGCGGCAGGTTGATGATCAGCAGCATCAGGTTGCCGATCCACATCGAGGCGATCATGCCCCAGAACAGGTCGGGGTTCTTGGTCATGACCTGCGGGCCGGGGATGATGCCGTGGATCGTCATCGCGCCGACCATCAGCGCCATCACCGCATTCGGCGGGATGCCGAGGGTCAGCAGCGGGATGAAGGCGGTCTGCGCGCCGGCGTTGTTGGCCGATTCTGGCCCGGCGACGCCCTCGATCGCGCCCTTGCCGAAGCGCGAGGGATCCTTGGCGAGCTTCTTCTCGATCGTATAGCTCGCGAACGGCCCGAGCACCGCGCCGTTGCCCGGCAGAATGCCGAGGATGCCGCCGATGAAGGTGCCGCGCAGGCATGGCGCCGCCGACTGCTTGATGTCGTTCCAGTCGGGCAGCAGCTTGCCGATCTTCGACTTGACCACGTCGCGCGCTTCCGGATTCTCGAGGTTACGCAACACCTCGGCGAAGCCGAACACGCCCATGGCGAGCACGGCGAAGTCGACGCCGTCGGAGAGCGGCGGGAAGCCGAAGGTCATGCGCTCCTGGCCGGTCTCGAGGTCGGTGCCGACGGTCGAGAGCAGCAGGCCGAGCATGATCATGCAGAAGGCCTTGAGGATCGAGCCGCGCGCCAGCACGACCGCGAAGCACAGGCCCATCACCATCAGCGAGAAGTATTCGGCGGGGCCGAACAGCAAGGCGAGCCGGGTCAGCGGCGCGCCGAGCGCGGCGATGATCACGGTCGCGACGCAGCCGGCGAAGAAGGAGCCGATCGCGGCGGTGCCGAGCGCGACGCCGGCGCGGCCCTGCTTGGCCATCTGATGGCCGTCGAGCGTGGTGACGACGGCGGTGGCCTCGCCGGGGATGTTGACCAGGATCGCGGTGGTCGAGCCGCCATACTGGGCGCCGTAGTAGATGCCGGCGAGCATGATCAGCGCGCCGACCGGGTCGAGGCCGAAGGTGATCGGCAGCAGCATCGCGATGGTGGCGACCGGGCCGACACCCGGCAGAACGCCGATCAGCGTGCCGACCAGGCAACCGACGAAGCAGAGCGCGATGTTCTTCAGCGTCAGCGCGACGCCGAAACCCAGCGAGAGGTGGGCGAGCATTTCACTCATGGATCAGATCCCCAGCAGCCAGGGCGCCAGCGGGATCGGCAGACCCAGCGCGTATTTGAACATCAGGGCGCAGCCCGCCGTCATCGCGATCGCGAAGATCACGAGCTCCTTGAGCTTCACATCCTCCGCCGCAAGGCCGGAGATGATCACGACGAGCGGACCGGAGACCAGCATGCCGAGCTGCGGCACCTTGAGCGGGCCGATCTCGAAGCCGCGGATGGTCAGGCCGAAGACGACCGCCGCGCCGAGCACGAAGATGACGCCGCGCCAGGACCAGCCGGCCAGCTTCTCGCCATTGTAGCGCAGCGAGTTGAAGGCGAGCACCGCGCCCAGGCCGGCGCAGATCCAGGCGAAGGCCTTGGGCAGCATGCCCGGGCCGATCTGGCGGAGCGTCCCGGTCGGAAGGTCGCTCGACAGGATGAGCGCCAGCGCAGCGAGCGCGATCATGAACAGGCCGGCGGCCAGGTCCTGTGTCGAGCGGATACGCCAACCTCGCGCCGCGTCGATCTTGTTCAGACTCATCAATGTCCTCCGGCTCGGGTGGTTGCTGTGCGTGCGGCAGGCTTCCTGCCGCGCCCGGTTACGCTGAACGGCAGGACGTTGCCGTCGTCGATCAGGGTCACGCTCTCGCGCAGAATGGCGAGGAAATCATCGCGGGCGACGAGTTTCTGGTGCGGCCGCCAGGCGACGCCGACGAGGGCGCCGGGCGGCGGCGGGTCGAGCAGCGCGCCGCGCAGGCGCCGCATGGTGACGCCCGGGAAGCTCAGCCGCGAGACCCAGTCAGGCGCGAGCGCCATGCCGAGCCCGGCCGCGACCGCGGACATCATCGCCGGCTTCTCGGTCGCCTCGATGGTGACGTTGGGCACCGCGCCGACGCTCTCGAAATAGGCCATGACGAGATCGTAGGCGAAGGGGCGGATACGCTTCGAGGGCACCACGAAAGGCTCGCCGACAAGGTCCTGCATGGTCAGGTGCTCGCGCGCTGCGAGCGGGTGGTTCTCGCTCAGCACCACGATCGGCCGCTCGACGCGCAGAATCTCGAAGGCGCAGTCGGTCGGCTTGCGCGGCGGGCGCAGCAGAGCGAGATCGAGCTTGCCGGCCTCCAGCATCTGCACCAGCGGCGCCGTCATCGCCTCGACGAACTTGATCTCGATGCGGGGATGGCGCGAGCGGAACGTCACCAGCGCTTCCGGCACGAAGCTCGACGAGGCCGCGTCGATCGCGCCGACACGCAGGACCTTGCTCGAGGCCAGCGACGCTTCGCGCACCGAGCGCGATGCGCGTTCCATCCGGACGAGGATGGCCTTGGCTTCCTCGAGCATGATCAGGCCGGCGCGCGTGAGCGCGACCTGCCGGGTGGTGCGCGTCAGCAGGCTGACGCCGAGCTCGTCCTCGAGCGCGCTGATCTGGCGTGAAAGGGCTGGTGGTGCGAGGCCGAGCCGCTCGGCCGCCCGGCCGAAGTGCAGCTCTTCCGCCACCGCGATGAAACATCGCAGTTGCCGCAGGTCCATGGTTGTCGCGCTCCCCTCTGGCGTATCGCTTTTTGTGATATCTGCCAGTTGTTTCGGTTATGCCCTTTAGCGCTATCCGCCGGTTTTGCGACCCTAGAGCAATTCATAATTTATTGGCAACAAAGCTTGCTGCAACGGGAAGGGTGTCCACAGGGGGGAACGCCGCTCGCATGCTTGAGCCGAGCGCAATGAATTGATTTTACAGGAGTTTATGGACGCCGGCCGAAGCTGGTCAAGCTGTCGGCAGGTTCGCCCGCCGCCTGCTCCATAACCCGGCCACGCGGCCGTCGATCAGGGCAAGCCCGACAAAGATCGCCGCCATACCGGCGAAATGGCGGGGCAGAAGCTCTTCGCCAAGAAGCCCGGAGCCGAGCAGTATGGCGCTGACCGGGATCAGGAAGGTCACCAGCATGACGTTGCTGGGCCCGGCTGTGCGCATGATCCTGAAGAAGAGGATGTAGGCCAGCGCCGTCGAGATCAGGGCGAGGCCGACCGCCGCAAGGATCGCCTGCTGCGAGGGCACCGGCAGCGTCCACGGCGGATGCAGGAAAAAGACGATCGGGACGATCATCACCGTCGAGGCCGTGAGCTGCCCCGTGGCGGCGACGAGCGGCGGCATGCCGCGGAAGCGCCGTCCGAACAGGCCGGAAAAGGCATAGGACACCGCGGCGAGGACGCAGGCGAGCTGCGCCGCCAGGTTGGAGCCGAGGCCTCCGAGTGCATCGGGACCCATCAGGATGCCGACGCCGACGAGACCAGCCAGGACGCCGCCGAGCTTCAGCCCGGTCGCCTTCTCATTGGCGAAGCAGTGCATCACCAGCACCGAGAAGATCGGCGTCGTCGCGTTCAGGATCGAGGCGAGGCCACTGGCGATCTGCTGCTGGCCCCAGAGAAACAGGCTGAACGGGATGAGGTTGTTGAGGATGCCCATCCCGAAGAAGGCCAGCCAGACGCTGCGGCCGACCGCCATCGAGTGCCCGGTGATCCGCACCACCAGCAGCAGCGCCAGCGCCGCCAGACCGACGCGCACCTGCACGACGGCGAAGGGTGGCCATTCCGCCACGGTGAGCTTGTTGAAGAAGAACGAGCCACCCCACAGGATCGAGAGGGCGACGAGCAGGAGCCATTCGGTCGGGCCCATGCGGAGCGAGGGAGCAGAGGCTGGCTGTGTCATGGCGCAATCAGTCCTCGCAGGGCCGGTCATCCTGCGTCAGTAGGTGGCCGGGCAGGACCCGGCCACCCGATTTCCGCCAGAGCGTTATGCCGGCTCCGCATCGCGCGCCGCCCACATCGCCTTGAAGGCGGGGCGCTGGTGCAGCTTGTCGAGCCAGGCCTTGACGTTCGGCGCGGCATCGAAGAGCTGCGTTGCCGGCTTGGCGTAGCGGATGACCTCGCCGACATTGATGTCGGCGACGGTGAAGCGCCCGCCCATGACATAGCCGCCGCCGTCCGCCAGGGCCTTGTCGAGCACGGCGAATGGCGCGGCCAGCGCCTCGAGCGCCTTGCTGACGATGGCCGGGTCACGCTTCTCCGGCGGATAGGCGGCGAGATGATAGGTCAGGTTGAGCGCGTTCGTCTCGCATTCGGTCGCGGCCCAGAGTGCCCACATCGCGGCGAGCCCCTCCTCCTGGACGTCCTTCGGCGCGACCGGGCCGCCATGCTTGCGGGCGAGGTAGAGGTTGATCGCCAGCGATTCGTGCATGACGAAGCCGTCATCGTCGATCGACGGGATATGACCGTTCGGATTGACCTCGAGAAACTCGGCGCTGCGGGTATGCACGGGGGCATCGGCCGCCTTCGGATCGGGCAGGCGATAGGCCTGGATCACCGGCACATGCTTGAAGGTGATGCCGAGCTCGTTGGCGAGCCAGACATTGCGCGTCGCGCGCGAGCGATAGCAGCCATAGATGGTCAGGGACATGGGCGTTTCCGGCAGACGGGGATGGGCTCCGAATCCAGCGGATGCGGAGAAGAAAATTCTACGAAGCTCAGCCGAGCTGACGCAAGGTCTCGCGCGCGATGATCAGGCGCTGGATCTCGGAGGTTCCTTCGTAGATCCGGGTGATGCGGGCGTCGCGCGCATAGCGCTCGACCGGGAAGTCGCGGCAATAGCCGGCACCGCCATGGATCTGGATCGCCGTATCGGTGCAGCGATGTGCCGCCTCCGAGGCGAAGAGCTTGGCCATCGAGGCCTCCTTGGCGAAGGGTTCGCCACGATCCTTCTTCGCGGCGGCATCGAGGATCAGGAGGCGCGCCGCGTGCAGGTCGAGCTCGCGGTCGGCGATCATCCACTGCAGGCCCTGGAAGTCGGAGATCGCCTGCCCGAACTGCTTGCGCTCGCGGGCATAGGACTTGGCGGCGTCCATCGCGGCGCGAGCGATGCCGAGCGAGACGGAAGCGACGCCGATGCGCCCGCCGGCGAGTTCGCCGACGGCGACGCGGAAGCCGTCGTTCTCCTTGCCCATCAGGTTGGCGGCGGGGATGCGCGCGGCGTCGAAATGGATGGTGTTGGTCGCCGAGCCGGTCTGGCCCATCTTCTTTTCGGCCTTGCCGATGCTGACGCCGGGCGTATCGGCCGGCACCAGGAAGACCGAGATGCCCTTGCCCTTCGGCGCCTCGGGATTGGTCACGCCCCAGACGACGAAGAGTCCGGCATATTCGCCGGAGGTGATGTAGATCTTCTGGCCATCGAGGACGTAGCTATCGCCGTCGCGCCGGGCGCGCAGCTTCATGCCGGCGGGGTCGGAGCCCGCCCCTGACTCGGTGAGGCAGAAGGCCCCGGCCGGATAGGTGCCATCAGCCAGCTTCGGCAGATAGGTCGATTTCTGCGCCTCGTTGCCGACGGCCTGGATGACTTCGCCGACCATGTTGGTCACCGACGTCGTGACCGCAGTCGAGGCGCAGGCGGCGGCGAGTTCCTCCAGCGCCAGGGCGAAAGAAACGGTGCCGGCCTCGGTTCCGCCGAACAGGCCCTTGACGTTGAGCGCCATGAAGCCGTTTTCGGCGAGCAGCTTGAGGTTGGCAAGGAACTCGGCTCGGCCCTCGCCGCGGTCGAGCTGCTCGGCCAATGGCGCCAGCCGGTCCGCCGCGAGCTTGCGCGCGCTCTCGCGGATGAGTTCTTCTTCTTCGCTGAGCGCGAACTGCATGCGGATGCTCACCGATCGGGGGCAGGGGCGCGAAGTCTAGAGCGAGCTGCGCCGTGCGCCAATGCGCGGCTCCGCTTTCCCCGGCGTGCGCATTGAGGCGCTGTCCGCGCAGTTGAGGCTCAGCTTGCCAGCACCCGTTGCGGCGGGAAGGTGACCTCGACCAGCGTCCCTTCCTTCTTGACGCTGGTGATGGAGAGCGCCGCGCGGTTGGCTTCGACCAGCGCCTTGGTCAGGGGCAGGCCGAGGCCGGTCCCACCCGATCTGCGCGTCGTCGGCACCTGCCGGAACGGCTCCAGCGCCAATTTAATCTCGTCATCGTCCATGCCGATGCCGGTGTCGCGGACCCGCAGGATCGCCTCGCCCTGATCGCCGAGCGCGGTCGAGACGATCACCTGTCCGCCGGCATCTGTGAACTTCACCGCATTGGAGAGCAGGTTGATCACGATCTGGCGCAGCGAACGCTCGTCGGCGACCACCGGCGGCAGCTTCGGCGCGAGACCGGAACGCAGCACGACACGGCCGCGCTGGGCTTCCGGCTGCAGCAGATTGACGGCCGAGAGCGCGATCTCGTTCAGGTTGACGCTGACGAAGTCGAGGTCGAGCTTGCCGGCCTCGATCTTGGCAAGGTCGAGCAGATCGTTGACCAGGCTGATGACGTAGCCGCCCGACAGGTGGATGTCGCGCAGATACTCCTTGTAGCGCTCGTTCTCGATCGGGCCGAAGCGCTCCTCCGCCATCACCTCGGCGAAGCCGATGATGGCGTTGAGCGGCGTGCGGATCTCGTGGCTGATCTTGGCCAGCACGTCCGATTTCTGCGCGCTCGCCTTCTCGGCGCTCTTGCGCGCTTCGACCAGCTCGCCCTCGGTCTTCTTCCAGGCGGTGATGTCGCGCA
Source organism: Allobosea sp. FBZP-16 (assembly GCF_002831785.1). Classification (NCBI taxonomy): domain Bacteria; kingdom Pseudomonadati; phylum Pseudomonadota; class Alphaproteobacteria; order Hyphomicrobiales; family Alloboseaceae; genus Allobosea; species Allobosea sp. FBZP-16. The sequence continues at coordinate 8,969 of NZ_LNCQ01000007.1, forward strand.
GGACCGCGCAGAACTTGCTGTCCGGCCCTTCGGCGATGCGGCCCATGGTCATGAATAGCGGGATGCGCCCGCCCTGGCGCACGCGGCCGATGACCTCGCGGCCATCATTCATCAGCGAGGCGACGCCGCCGCCGATCAGCCCATCGAGATAGTCGAGGGCGGGCGAATGACTCTCCGGCGCGAAGAGCAGCGTGAAGAGCTCGCCGGCAACCTCGCGCTGGTCATAGCCGAACAGCGCCTCGGCGCTCTTGTTGAGCGACAGAATGCGCCCGCGCCCGTCGACGGTGACGACGCCATCCGTCGCGGTGTCGAGCATCGCAGACAGCTCGGATACGCGAGCGTCGTTGGCCTGTCCCTCCAGCCGCAGCTGCTCGACGCGGGACGTGGCCTCTTCTTCCTCCGCCGCGAACTCGGCCGCGAGCTCCTGCTCTTCCGCCTCCTCGGGCGTCAGCATCCTGAGGTCGCCGCCCGGCACGCTGTTGCGGAAGGCCATCAGCGTCGCGGGCTCGCCCTGCCAGCTCACGCTGGAGAGCCGGCCGTCGACGCTGATCAGCCCGCCCTTGCGGTCGACCAGGATCATCGCGCCGTCGCTGCTGCGGCTCACGCCCCTGATCAGCGTGCTGATGCCGCCCGCCGCCGAGAGATCGTCGAGATCGGCATAATCCAGCAGGTCGAGCAGGGTGCGGTTTGCGTAGAGTGCCGTCTCGTCGCGATTGACCAGCACGGCGATCGGGAGTCGGTCCAGAATCTCCGCATGGGCGTTGGCGACGCGGGGGCGCCCTTCCGGAGCCGAGGGCTGCACCGGCGCAGCAGTCGAGGGAATCGCGGCAGACGATTCGTCCTTGGCGTCGTTCGCCTCCTTCTCTCGCACGCGCAGTTGCGCCGCGACCGGCAGACGCGGGCCGCCTGGCTCGTCTTCTTCGCCGGCGATGCGGGCGCCGAGCGCCTTGGCGATCTCGCGGAAGGCATTGCGTTCGGCCGAGGAGAGCAGGGTCTTGGACGGCTCGAGCACCGGGCGAACGGCGGCCAGATGGCCATTGCGCAGCGGCACGACATTGGCCGGCGGCGCTTCGGCAGCCGGCGGCGGTTCGCTGACCTTGGCAGCCTCGCCTCCGTCTTCGGCTTGCTCTGTCGTGGCATCGTCATCCGACGCTTCGGTCTCGGCTGGCGCGTCTTGCGCTTCCACGGTTTCGTCCGGCTCGGAGGACGCCTCGGCGGGCGCCTCCGGATCAGTCGGCACGCCATCGGTCTCGTCGTCGCCGGCCTCTGCCCGGGCCGGCTCGATCGGCGCCGCCTCGGCGGTTTCGATCGAAGGAACTGCGGGCGTGGGGGCTTCCGCAATGGCTGCGATCGGCGGTTCTGCCGCCGGGATATCAGCTTCCGGAACTAAGGAAGCGACGTTCGCTTCAGGCGTTTCGCGCCGCGGAAAAGTCTCGTTGGCGGGCGAGCGGGCGAGGCCGAAGCCGCGGAAGCCGGCGGGATTGCGCTCACTATCGAACAGCGGGAAGCCGGACAGCTCGACGCGTGCGCCTTCGTCTGGGGAAACGCGCCAGAGCACGGCCCGGCCGCTCCAGGTCGAGGAGGTCGCGAGGCGTGTCGCCAGGTCGCCCTCGAGATCGACGACGTCGCTGGCGAGCAGCGCGGACCAGTTGCGTCCCTGCGTTGCGCTCGCGACCTTCTGGCCGACCAGCGCCGCGAAGTCCTGCGACAGGCTGACCAGCGTCCCGTCGAGGTCGCTTTCCCACAGGAAGCGTAGATTGGCGCGGCGCGGCTGCTCGGGTGATTCGCCGGTGGTGCCTGCCACGACAGGCGCCGCCGAGGGCGCGGCAGGAGAGGGGGCAGCAACCGCCGCCGGCTCGTCCCTCGGCACGGTGATGCCGAGGCGGCGCAATTCGGAGGCGGTGACGCCGATCGCCAGCGCCAGGCCGGAGCCGGTCTCGATGCGCTTGCAGCCGCAGGTCACGAGCCCTGCGAGAGAGGCGCCGAGCCGCAATCGTTCCAGCCTCAGCGCCGTCGGTGAGGCGAGCCCGCCGGCAAGCAGCCGTAAACGCTCACGAGTCGCCGCGGGAAGCTTGGCGGCTCCGCCGAACGCGTCGAGCAGGGCCCGGCCGCCGGCGTTGGCGAAGGCCGGGGCGTCGCCGTCGGCGGGCCAGAGCAGCAGCGCGCCGTCACGGGCAAAGCCCGCGAGCGCGGGATCCAGCGCCAGGGCGCCGGTGAGGCCGTTCCAATCCTGTCCGGATTCGCTCATCCTGCTCCGCTCTGCTGCTGGCGACTCCAGCCCGCGCGAATATGCCTAACAAATCTTTAATAACTGCGCGAGCGGGGTGAATCCATGCGGGAACCCGGCCTCTCCCCTGACGTTTCAAAACAGCGTTAATATGCCGCCGCCGCCGTCTCGGTGGCGGCATTGTCATTGCACTGCAATAATGATATTGCAGTGCACAATAGGAGCGCGGCGCCGGAGACGGCGCGGACGCTTGGCTCGGTCGCAGGAGGACCTACCATGGACGGCAAGCTTCCCTACGAAGTTCCCACCGAGATGCGCGATTTCGCCGAAAAGAGCGTCGATCAGGCGCGCAAGGCCTTCGACGGCTTCATCGGTGCCGCCCAGAAGGCGGTCGACAGCGCCCATGGCTCGGCCGAGTCGGCCCGCGTCAACGTGCAGGACATGACCAAGAAGGCGATGTCCTATGCCGAGAACAATATCGCGGCCGCCTTCGATCTCGCCGACAAGCTGGTCAAATCCAAGGACATGAACGAGGTGCTCCAGCACCAGTCCGAATTCCTGAAGGCGCAGGTCGCCGCGCTGCAGGCGCAGCTCAAGGAAGTCGGCGCGAGCGTGCAGGATGCGGCCAAGAAGACGGCCGAGACCGCCGCCAAGGCGACCAAGCTGAAGTGAGGCCTTGAGCGCCGCGAGCGCGGAGCAGGCTTTCACGACCAAGCGGCCGGGCCGGTGCGTGACTCTTTGTTGGGGCGAGACTCGCCCTGCCGGAGTTCGCTCGTGCCCGGCTCCGTCTATCGCGCAGGCATGTCCTGCCGAAACCGTGAAGGAGAGATCCGATGGCTAAGCAGACGATCCCCGGCAAGGCGCCGGTCAGCCTCGCGCCGGTCAAGGCGCTGAGCGAGCCGAAGCCGGTTGCGCCGGCCGTGCAGGCTGCGCCCGTCAAGGCTCCGGAGGTCAGGCCGCTGGAATCCAAGCCGGTGGAAATCAAGCCTGTGGCCGAGGTGACGCCCGTTGCCGATCCGGTCGCGGTTGCGCCCGCTCCCAAGGTCGAATCGAAGTCCGCTGCCGCTGCTCCCAAGCCCGCTGCTCCCAAGCCCGCTGCTCCCAAGCCTGCTGCTACCGAGCCCGCCGTCCCGCAGCCGGTGGTGAAGCCCGCCCCGGTCGTTGCCGCCGCGCCCGCAGCGAAGCCTGTCGCAAAGCCTGCGGCCGAGCCCACCAAGCGTGTCGCCCCGCAGAAGACCAAGATTGCGAGGCCCTCCGCCAAGGTCGCTGCTCCGGCCCTCAAGCCCGCGCGTGCCAAGGTCGCTGCCGAGCCGGTCAAGGCGCAGCCCGCTCCCGCCAAGGTCGAACCCGCTGCTGTAAAGCCGGTGGCTCCCGTTGCGGCCAAGGTCACTGAAGCCGTTCAGCCAGCCAAGCCCGTTGCGGCGCCTGTGGCGATCGCCCCCGTTGTCGCCAAGCCGGTCGAGGCGCGGAAGCCGGCTCCCATCGCCGCTTTCTCGGCAGCCGTCTGGATCGAGCCGGCCCTGGCACTCACCCGCGCCTTCGGCGTCGTCCAGGCCAAGGTTCTCGACCATGCCTGCGCCGAGCTCAAGGCGACGCTGGGCGAGGTCGAGACCCTGGCGCGCACGCAGAGCACTGCAGATGCGGTCGCGCTCCAGACCAAGGCCTTCCGCCGCAGCTACGAATCCTTCGCCGCCCATCTCGGCGATCTCGCCGCGACGGCGCGCCAGGAACTGCCCCGCCGCTGATTTTGAAGGCCGGCGCGGTTTTCCACGCCCGGCCCTGTATTTGCCGTTGCATTCGGCGAGGCGTGGCACTAGGTTCCGCGCCGTCGCCGGATCGGTTCCAAGGTCGCGACTTCGGCGCGAGCCGTGCAGCCATAGCTCAGTTGGTTAGAGCGCTAGATTGTGGATCTAGAGGTCCCCCGTTCAAGCCGGGGTGGCTGTACCATCGCGATATCCCCGGATTATCGTTCTGAATAGGACCGGCGTAGTTCCGACCCGGTTGCGTCCTGGTGTGGCCAGCCGGACGCTCGATTGCCATGCCCTCGCTCATGGCTTCCGCAGTCCTCCACGAAACATTCGGCATGGGCCCGGGCGGTTGGGCTTTGCTCCATCAATCCGACTGCAACCTATAGTAGATTATTGTACTGGATAATATCCAGACAGAGCGCAAAAACTCTGGGCGCGAGCCTTGGCCCCGTTCCGCGTAATGCTTTGCTAACGATCTTCATTAAACGTCATTGACGTTGCGGCATTAACTTTGCGGTCAAGGGGCGGCCTGAATGAATCTTTTCAAAAAGAGCGGGACACAAGCGACTGCCGAGGCGATGTCGATTCGACGTTGGCAGGCCGTCATCGAATTTGATCTCGACGGCAAGATCATCGAGGCAAACGATCTGTTCCTGCAGGCTGTCGGTTACCAGCGTTCCGAGATCATCGGGCAGCATCACTCCATGTTCGTGCCGCCCGAGGAGAGGGCTACGGAAGCCTATCGCAGCTTCTGGCAGGATCTGAGCGGGGGCAAGGCGTTCCAGGCGCAGTTCGCGCGCGTTGCCAAGAGCGGCAAGCGGGTCTGGCTTCAGGCGACCTACACGCCGATCTGCGGAACCGACGGCAAGCGGCCGTTCAAGGTGATCAAGTACGCCAACGACATCACCGGCATCAAGGAAGCGGTGTCGAATGCTGAAGGTCAGCTCGCGGCGATCAGGAAGGCGCAGGCGGTCATCGAGTTCGATCTGACGGGCAAGGTTCTCGACGCCAACGAGAACTTCCTGAGGGCGCTGGGCTATACGATTGGTGAAGTCAAGGGACAGCACCATTCGATGTTCGCGCAGCCGCTCGAGCGCGACACCGAGGCTTACGCCCGGTTCTGGCAAAAGCTCGCATGCGGCGAATACGACGAGAACCAGTATCTGCGGATCGGCAAGGGCGGCCGCAAGGTCTGGATCCAGGCGAGCTACAACCCGATCCTCGATTCGCTGGGTAAGCCCTACAAGGTCGTCAAATACGCCACCGACATCACGGCCAGCAAGCTCGCCACCGCGGCGCTCGAGGCAGCGGTGGAGCAGACGCGCTCCGTCATCGTGGCCACGCAGGCGAAGGATTTGACGCAGCGCGTGCCGCTGGATGGCAAGTCCGGAGAGATCGGCGAACTCTGCAACGGCATCAATGAGCTTCTGGATACGTTCTCGAACGTGATTCAGACCGTCACCGGAATTTCCGAGCGCATCTCCGTCGGATCGCGTCGCATTGGTTCGGACAGCAAGGATCTTGCTCAGCGCACGGAAGAACAGGCCGCATCCCTCGAAGAGACCGCCGCGACCACGGAGGAGCTCGCGGCTTCCGTGAAGCAGAGCTTCGAGCGCGCTCGCGAGGCGGCTGAACTCGGGGCCGTGGCCAATGGCGTCGCCAACCGAGGCGGAGCCATCGTGGGCGATGCGGTGATCGCGATGGAGCGGATCGAGAAGGCGTCCGGCGATATCGGCGAGATCATCCGCGTCATCGACGACATCGCGTTCCAGACCAATCTGCTCGCCTTGAATGCGGCCGTCGAGGCGGCGAGGGCGGGGGATGCCGGCAAGGGCTTCGCAGTCGTCGCATCGGAGGTGCGCACGCTGGCGCAGCGCTCCAGCGATGCGGCCAACGACATCAAGAAGCTGATCACCAATTCCACTGCCGAGGTTGCAGGAGGCGTCAGGCTCGTCCAGCAGGCTGGGTCGGCGCTGGGAGAGATCGTCACCTCCTCGACCAGCGTCTCTGCCGCGTTGGATGAGATCAAGAGCGCCTCGCGCGAGCAGGCGAACGGGATCGAGGAAGTGGCGAAGGTTGTCGCCCATATGGACGAGATGACCCAGCGCAATTCGTCGATGGCCGATCAGAGTGCGAGCGTCGCAGCAGAGCTGCAATTGGCAACCGACTCGCTGCAGGGGCTCGTGGGCGGCTTCCGCGTCGCGGGCGTGGCGACGAAAGGCGATCGCACGGTCGAAGGCGTGGCTCAGTTGCGGCAAGCGGCCGCCCAGATGGCGCGCCCGGCTTCCGCCCCGGTGTCCCGTCAGGCAGGTTCAAGTCAACGCCGGGTCTCCAATGGCTCTGCGGCGGGCTGGGAAGAGTTCTAAGCCGGCGACTGCACGCGCCGGCAGATCGGCGAGCGCAACCGACTTCTGACCGTGTCGGGCTCACAGGGCGCGCTGGCGACAGTGCGCCCTGGTCCGGTCATGCCGCTCCCGGGCATTTGCACATGCTGCCCCGCAGCCTCTAGCCTGCGGCCGGATCGCGCGGCGTTGCGCGCTCCAGCCTCGGGAGCCGCCCATGCCCAGCAAGATCGATCTTCTCAATCCCGCTTCGCTCTCTCCGCCGACCGGCTATTCGCACCTCGCGATCGTCGAGGCCGGCAAGCAGGTGCATGTCTCCGGCCAGGTCGCTTACGACCCGATGGGCAAGGTGGTCGGGGAGGGTGATATCGCCGCCCAGGCCGAGCAGGTCTACGCCAACCTCGCCGCCGCCCTGGGCGCCGCCGGCACCGACTTCTCGAAAGTGTTCAAGCTGGTGACCTACGTCGTCGGGCTCAGCACCGAGAAGGCGGTCGCCGTACGCAAGGTGCGGATGAAGTATCTCGGCGATGGTCCCTATCCGGCGAGCACCATGGTCGGCGTCACCGCGCTCGTCGATCCGCGCCTGCTGATCGAGATCGAGGCGATCGCGGCGCTGGATTGAGGCGTCGTCCGCAGGGCTTGCGGCGGCACGCGCCGCTCGCCATATCTCAGTCACGCGGTTGGGTTCGCCTTTCGCGTGCGGGGTGCTGCGCAAGCGGGCTCCGATAGTTCCAGAGGCGCCTTTTCAAGGGCTTCGTGATGACGCGTCCGCCTAGCCTGTCGCATCCCTTCCTGCTCGGCTTCGACGATATCGAGCGGGCACTCGACCGTGTCGCCAAAGGCGCCGGCGATGGCTATCCGCCCTATAATATCGAGCGCATGCCGCGCACGGAGGATGAGCCCGACAAGCTCAGGATCACGCTCGCCGTGGCCGGGTTCTCGCGCGACCAGCTCGAGATCACGCTGGAGGAAAACCAGCTGACCATCCGCGGCCGGCAGGTCGACGACAAGACGCGGCATTTCCTGCATCGCGGCATCGCCGCGCGGCAGTTCCAGCGCTCCTTCCTGCTCGCCGACGGCATGCAGGTCCTGGGGGCTGATCTCTCGAACGGGCTGCTCGCCATCGATCTGGCCCGTCCGGAACCGGAACGGCTCGTCAGGCGTATCGATATCATGAGCCGCGACTAGGCCCCTGAGGGCTACAGAAGGTCTTTACGAGAAAGGCATGCGGTTTGCCTTCCGTTCATGATCAAGGATGCACAATCAAACGGCCTCGCACTGCTCTGAAGGAGGGCGCGATGACTGAGACCAGAAACAACCCTCTGACCACGGCCGAATTCGCCGCTCTCGGCAACGGCCAGGTCGCCTATCTCAAGCCGATCATGTCGGATGAGCTGGCCCGCATCTTTCCGCAGGCACCGGATATCGAACCCGGCCTGCAGCTCTTCGCGCTGCTTGCAGCCGACGGCGCGCCGATCCTGGTGACCGATTCCCGCGAGGCCGCGACGGCCAATGCCTGGGAGCACGATCTCCGGATGGTCAGCCTGCACTGACCCGAAACGTCTATGCCGTCGTGGGCGCGATGCCCTCGACGGCGGCGACGAGGCGCGCGATGTCCTCCGGCGTCGACAGGCGATGGTCGCCGTCCTTGACAAGGGTCAGCACGACCGGATCGTGCGGCAAGTGCTCGACCAGCTTGAGCGCCTGGCCATAGGGCACGTCGGGGTCCTTCATCCCCTGCAGGATATGGATGGGGCAGCCGGTTTCGAGCGGGTGCCCGAACAGGAGATGGTTCCGTCCGTCCTCGATCAGCGCCCGCGTGATCGGCATCGGTTCGGGAGAATACTCCGACGGCCGCTGCCAGACGCCGTCCCTGAGGATCGTTTCGCGGATCACCTCCGGCATCTGCGCCCACATCAGCTCTTCGGTGAAGTCGACCGCCGGCGCGATCAGGACGAGGCCGGCGGGCTGCAGGTCCGGTGCGGTGTTGCGCAGTTTCAGCGTCGTCAGCAGCGCGACCCAGCCGCCCATGGACGAACCGACCAGGACGGCAGGACCTTGCGTTTGGGCGGCGAGGACAGCCTGCGCATCCTCGATCCAGTGCGACATCGTCCACCGCGCGAACTCGCCGCCCGATTCGCCATGGCCGGCATAGTCGAAGCGGATGAAGGCGCGCCCGGTGCGCTCCGCCCAGGCGGCCAGCGCCTCGGCCTTGGTCGCGCGCATGTCTGAACGCAAGCCGCCGAGCCAGACCACCGGCGGGCCCTTGCCGGCTTGCGTCAGCACTGCGATCTCCCGGCGTTCCGCGCCGGAGCCGACGCTCAGAAATTGCGGCTGGGGCCTCGTCACTTTAATCTCTCCTGTGATGAACCGGGCGAAAGCAGGTATAACCCTGCTGCAATCCCGCCCGATTTTGTGATCATCACGACCCCGATAGCATCGGCGAGTCGCCAAGCAGAAGGCCCTTTCGAATAGTGAGCATCTCCCTGCGTTCCGGCGCGCACCTCTCCCTGCCGTCGACCGAGACGCATCCGCTGGCCGGGCGCACCGTGCTGCAGATCATCCCGGAGCTGGAAGCCGGCGGCGCCGAGCGCACTGCGGTCGACATCGCCGCTGGGCTGACCGAGGTCGGCGCGCGGGCGCTGGTCGCGACGGAGGGTGGGCGGCTCGTCGCCGAGCTGCAGGCCAAGGGCGGCATCTGGCTGCCGTTTCCGGCGGCGGCCAAGAACCCCGTCTCGATGCTGCTCAACGTGCGGACCTTCGCCCTGCTCTGCAAGCGCGAGCGGGTCGAGCTCGTTCACGCCCGTTCGCGGGCGCCGGCCTGGGTCGCGCTGGCGGCGACGCGGGCGCTGAAGCTCCCCTTTGTCACCACCTATCACGGCTCCTACAATGCCCGCTCGGTGGTGAAGAACCTGTACAATTCGGTGATGGCGCGCAGCGACGTCGTCATCGCCAACTCCGGCTACACCGCCGACCTGATCCGCGCCCGCCACCCCTTCGCCCGCGACCGCATCCGCGTCGTCCATCGCGGTACCGATTTCTCCGCCTTCGCGCCGTCGGCGGTGAGCCCGGAGCGGATCAGCGCCCTGCGCAGCGCCTGGGGCGTCGAGCCGCATCAGCGCATCGTGCTGCTGCCTGGCCGGCTCACCGGCTGGAAAGGCCAGAAGGTGCTGATCGAGGCGGCGCGCCAATTGCGTGATGCCGGCGATGAGGACACCGCCTTCATTCTCGCCGGCGACGCTCAAGGCCGCGATGGCTATGTCCGCGAGCTCGACGACGCCATTGCCAGGGCCGGGCTCGAGGGCCGGGTCCGCCGCGTCGGCCATTGCTCGGACATGCCGGCCGCCTTCCTGGCGGCGGCCGTGGTGGCGGTCCCCTCGACGGAGCCGGAAGCCTTCGGCCGTGTCGCAGTAGAGGCGCAGGCCATGGGCACGCCGGTCGTCGTCTCCAACCTCGGCGCCGTGCCGGAGACGGTGCTGGCCCCGCCCCAGGTCGCGCCGCAGGAACGATCCGGCTGGCATGTCCCGCCCGATGATGCGGCGGCGCTCGCGCAAGCCCTGCGCGAGGCGCTGGCGCTGCGCCCCTCCGCCCGCGATGCGCTGGCGCGCCGCGCCCGGCTGCATGTCGAGCGCCACTTCTCATTGGCCTCGATGGTCAATGACACACTCGATGTCTATTGCGCCCTGCTCGGGCGCTGAAACCGGCCTGATCCATTGACAACGCTTCGCGTTGTGCAATGTGTCTCACCAACGGCGCGATGCGCGCCATTCACAGGAGAATACAGCCATTCGTCGTCCATTCCGTGCCGCACCAGCCCCCGTCAAGGACGGTCCTCGCGCCAACCGCGACATCCGTGGCGTCCGCGACGTCCAGCTCATCGACGATACCGGCGCCAATCGTGGCGTGGTCTCGTTCTTCGAGGCGCTCAAGATTGCCGAGGACGCCGGTCTCGATCTGGTCGAGATCGCCCCCAATTCTGTGCCTCCGGTCTGCAAGATCCTCGACTACGGCCGCTTCCGCTTTCTCGAGCAGAAGAAGGCGTCCGAGGCGCGCAAGAAGCAGCGCACCATCGAGATCAAGGAAATCAAGCTTCGCCCCGGCATCGACAAGCACGACTACGACGTGAAGATGAAGGCGATGCACGGCTTCTTCGAGGAGGGCGACAAGGTGAAGGTCACCTTGCGCTTCCGCGGCCGCGAGATGGCGCACCAGGACCTCGGCGTGAAGGTGCTGGAGCGCGTCAAGGTCGATACCGTCGACGTCGCCAAGGTCGAGAGCGACTGGCAGCTCGAAGGCCGCCAGATGGTCATGGTGCTCGCGCCTCGATAAGGCGCGGGCGTCACGAAGACGTGAAAAAGGGCGCACTGCCGGTGCGCCCTTTTTCGTTCAGCCCAGCAGGCGTTTCAACTTGCGGACCGCGCTGTCCGGCGTTGTCAGCACCGGCTTGCCCGTCATCTCCGCCACCGCCGATGCGGCCCGTGCCAGGCTGAACTGCGCCAGAGCGATTGCGTCGCACCCCGCCAGATCGCTAGCCGCCAACGCCGCCAGCCGGTCGTGCTCGGCCCCGTCGCCGCGATCGAGCGCGGCGAGCGCGCCCTCCGCCAGCTTCGGCGTGACAGTCAGCGATCCCGGAAATTCCGGCGGCATCGACTGCAGCGTCGGCCCGAAGCTGGCGAGCAGGCCGATCCGGCCACCGATCGCCATGGCTTCCTCGATCATCGCCTCGTTCGGCTTCAGCACGGGCAGGGGAGCCAGCGCGCGCTGCACCGCCTCGATGCAGGGGCCGAAGGCCGAGCAGGTGAAGAGGATGCCGTCGGCGCCGGTCGCCCGCGCATAGCTGGCGAGGCTGAGGAAGCGCCCGGTCATCGCCTCGGTGATCCGCCCGTCGCGGGAGAGATCGGCCGAGAGGCTGTCGTCGAGCAGGTTCATCAGCGTGACTTCTGGCCACAGCCGCGCGAACGCCGCCTCGATCGGAGGCGGCGAATGGCGCAGCGCATGGATCAGCGCGATCCGCATCAGCGAATGGGATGCGGGTATTGCAGCCCGCCCTTGGAGGCGAGGTCGTTCAGCCCCCGCTTCAACTGCAGCTTCGAGCCCCCACCGACATTGCGCTCGAAGCTCTCGCCGTAATTGCCGATGTGCTTGATGACGCGATAGGCCCAGTCATTGCTCAGGCCGAGGCCCTCGCCGAACTTGCCTTCGACGCCGAGCAGCCGCTTGATCTCGGGATTGCCCGATTTCAGCTGCTCGTCGACATTGGCCTTGGTCACGCCGAGCTCCTCGGCGTTGAGCATGGCGTAGTGCACCCATTTCACCAGCGCGACCCAGCTCTCGTCGCCCCGCTTCACCGCCGGGCCGAGCGGCTCGCGCGAGATCAGCGTCGGCAGGATGACGAAATCGTCGGGCTTGGAGAATTTCAGGCGCTCGGCGGCGAGGCCCGAGGTGTCGGTGGTGAAGGCGTCGCAGCGCCCGGCCTCCAGCGCCTTCACGCCCTCCTCGTTGGTGGCGAAGCCGATGATCTCGTATTTGAGTTTGTTGGCGCGGAAGAAGTCGGCGAGGTTGAGCTCGGTCGTCGTGCCTTGCGTCACGCAGATCGAGGCGCCTTCCAGCCCCTTCGCCTCGGTGACTCCGAGCGACTTGCGCACCATGAAGCCCTGGCCGTCGAAATAGTTGATGATCGGCCAGGACATGCCGGCCGAGGTGTCGCGCGACATCGTGTAGGTCGCGTTGCGGGCGAGCATGTCGACCTCGCCGGACTGGACCACGACGAAGCGCATCTGCGGCGTCGTCGGCACGAACTTGACCTTGTTGGGGTCGTTGAAGATCGCGGCAGCGACGGCGCGGCAGAGATCGATGTCGAGCCCGTCCCAGCGCCCGTCCGCCCCCTGGATGCCGAAGCCGGGCAGGGCGATATGGTTGCCGCACATCAGTTCGCCGCGCGCCTTGACGCGGTCGAGCGTGCTGGTCTGGGCGCTGGCAGCGCCGGTGAAGCCGAGCGCGGCGAGCCCGGCAAAAGCCAAATGTTTCAGTCGTTTCATGATCGTTCCCCTGTTGTGGAAGCACCGGGCTCTTGTCGGCCCGGATCCTGGTTGAGCCTTTAGGCCGGTTGGGCCGAGGCCAAACTCGCATCGAGCGCGTCGCCCAGCCGCTCGACGATGGTGTCGACGGTCGCCGCGTCGATGATGAAGGGCGGCGCCAGCAGGACATGGTCGCCGGCGGTGCCGTCGGCCGTGCCGCCCATCGGGTAGACCAGCAGGCCGCGCTCCTGTGCCGCCTGCTTGATCCTGGCGTTGAGTTTGAGCGCCGGGTCGAAGGGCGTCTTGGTCGAGCGGTCGGCGACGATCTCGACGCCCCAGAAATGGCCGCGCCCCCGGATGTCGCCGACATGGTGGTGATTGCCGAAGCGCTCGCGCAGGCGCTGCTCCAGCCGCGCTCCTTGCCTGCGGACATTGGCGAGCAGGTCGTCGCGCTCGATCACCTGCTGCACCGCCAGCGCGGTGGCGCAGGCGAGGGGATGGCCCACATAGGTCTGGCTGTGCGGGAAGACGCCCGAGCCCTGCCGGACCGTCTCGACGATCCGCTTCGAGGCCAGCATCGCGCCGATCGGCGCATAGCCGCCGCCGAGCCCCTTGGCTATCGCCATCAGATCGGGGGCGATGCCCTCCTGCTCGCAGGCATGCAGTGTCCCGGTGCGGCCCATGCCGCTCATGACTTCGTCGAGGATCAGCAGCACGCCGTGGCGGTCGCAGATCTCGCGGATACGCCTGAAATAGCCGGGCGCGGCCGGCACTGCGCCGAGCGTCGCGCCGACCACCGTCTCGGCGACGAAGGCGCAGACCGTCTCAGGTTCGAGCTCCAGGATCTTGTCCTCGAGCTCGTCGGCGACGCGTAGCCCATACTCTTCGCTGGTCTCGTCGGACCGGCGGCCGCGATACTCATAGCAGGGCGAGATATGGTGCCCCTGCATCAGCATCTGCTCGAAGGGTGCGCGGTCCTTCATCCGCCCACCGACCGAAAGCGCGCCGAGCGTGATGCCGTGATAGCTCTGCCGGCGCGAGATGAAGTTGACGCGACGCGTCTCACCCTTCTCGACGAAATAATGCCGGGCCAGCTTCAGGCAGGCCTCGATCGCTTCCGAGCCCGAACTGCAGAAATAGACTGAACCCATGCCGGCAGGCGCCCGTGCGATCAGATGGTCGGCGAGCTCTTCGGCCGCGTCGGTGGTGAAGAAGCTGGTATGGGCGTAGGCGAGCTTGTCGATCTGCGCATGCATCGCCGCCAGCACGTCGGGATGGCCATGGCCGAGACAGGACACCGCGGCGCCGCCCGAAGCGTCGATATGCTCGCGCCCGTCGCGGTCGCGCAGCACCATGCCCTCGCCGCCGGCCGCGGTCGGATAGGTCTTGCTCAGCATGCGATGCAGGATGTGGCTCATCGATGGCCTCGCCTGGTGGATCGGGGAGTGAGGAAGGTGCCGGCCGCGTCGAGCGCGGCTTCGTGGCGAGCAATCGCGTCGAGCGCGGCCTTGCCCTTGCGCGCCGTCATCAGCGCCGCCAGGCATTCGACTGCGGCGAAGGCCGGCGTCATCGTGTGGAAGAAGGAGGGCGTCTCGGTCCGCACCAGCAGTGCCACATCGGCGATGGCGGCGAGCGGAGAGAGAGCGCTGTCGGTCAGCGCTATAACCTTTGCGCCGCGCTCCCGCGCTATCTCCGCAGCCTGCACGGTCTGGCGCGTATAGGGCGCGACCGAGACGGCGAAGAGCGCATCGCCCGGCCCGATCCGGCGCAGCGCGTCGATGCCGCGCCCGCCGGCGCCGTCGGCCAGCACCGAGCTCGCCCCGATCAGATCGCGGATGTAGTCGAGCATGAAGGCGGCCGGAAAGGCCGAGCGCAGGCCGAAGCAGAACACCGTCTGCGCCTCGCTCAAGAGGTCGGCGGCCTGCTCGAAACGGGCGAGCGCCTGTGGTTCGCGCAATGCCTTGAGATGTTGGGCCAGTGCCGCGAACATGTCCTGCGCGATCGCGCTTGGACCCTCGTCGCCATGGCGCTGCATCAATTCGCCGGCGCGGCCGGCAAAGCCCTCCGGCCGCCGCCGCAAGGCTGCCGCATGGACGGCGCGCAACTCGTCATAGCCCTTGAGGCCGAAGCGCTGCGCCAGCCGGGTGAGGGTGGCGGGCGACAGACCGGCGCGCTTGGCCTGCTCGCGCGTCGTCAGCAGCGCGACATCGGCCGGATGGTCCAGTACCCAGCGTGCCGCCGCCTGCAATTGCTGCGGCAGCTGTTCGAAGCTCTCGGTGAGGCTTGCCGTCAGGCCGGATTTGTCCATGCGCCCGAGCTTAGCAGGGGTGCGCACACTATGAAACATATTATTTGATATGACAGATATGAAACAATCGTTTCACATCTTGCGACGCCACCCGCGACCGCCGAGTTCGGCTCAGCTCCGAGCCAGGAGCCCGTCGAGCATCAGGTTGAAGGCATCGATCGCCTTGCGCGAGATCGCTTCCGGCTCAGGGGCGTTCGCGATCCACTGCGCCGCATATTGCGTCGCCCCCGCGATCAATCTCGCGGCTGCCTCGGGATCGATAGAGGCAATGACGCCGGTCTCGGCCAGCTTCGTCAGGCTTTCCGTCATGGAGCGGATACACTCGCTCAGCGTCGGCCAGTCCCAGGGATCGCCGAGGACGGCTGGGCCGTCGCGCAGCATGATGCGCTGGATTTCGGGATCGAGCGCCAGCTCGATATAGGCGGTGCATTCGTCGCGGAAGCCGGTCCAGGGGTCGCCGGCCTTCGCCGAGACCGCCTGCATATGGGCGTTCATCTCGCCGTCGATCTCGGTGATCACCGCGACCAGTAGGCCCTTCTTGTCGCCGAAATGATGATAGAGCGCGCCGCGCGTCAGCCCGGCCGAGGCGGTGAGATCGTCCATCGAGGTCTGCGCATAGCCGACCGTGCCGAAGGCGGCGCGCGCCGCGGCGATCAGCTTGGTCCGCGTCTCGACGATCATCTGGCTGCGCGGCTTGCGCATCGTCCATGTTCCTTTCGCATACGGTGCGTATGTGAATTGACATACGTTGCGTATGTAATTACTCATGTCACATACGCAACGTATGTCAATTACGCTTTGATGTGACGGAGACGTCCATGCCTAATCCCTATCGCGAAATTTTCCGGGCTCCCGGCTCGATCGGCTTTTCAGCCGCCGGCTTCATCGCCCGCATGCCATTTTCGATGGTGACGATCGGCATCGTCACCATGCTCTCCCAGGCGCGTGGGCAATACTGGCTCGCCGGTGGCGTCGCCGCGACCTTTGCTCTCGCCAATGCGCTGATCGCGCCGCAGATCTCGCGCCTGGTCGACCGCCACGGCCAGAGCAAGGTGCTGATCCCTGCCACACTCGCGACCGTCGTCGCGCTGACCGGACTGATGCTGGCGACGCGCCTGGAGGCGCCGAACTGGGTGCTCTTCCTGTTTGCCGGCCTCGCCGGATTGACGCCCAGCATGATGGCGATGGTGCGCGCCCGCTGGACCGAGATATATCGAGACACGCCGCATTTGCGCACTGCCTTCGCTTTCGAGTCGGTGGTGGACGAGGTCATCTTCATGCTCGGCCCGGTGATCGCGATCGGCCTCAGCGTGGTCTGGTTCCCGGAGGCCGGGCCGCTCGCGGCGACGATCCTGCTCGCCGTCGGCATGGCTCTGTTCGTGGCGCAGCGCGCCACCGAACCGCCGGTGCATGCCCATGAGGCCGGTGCCCGCGGCTCCGCCATCCGGCTGGTGCCGGTGCAGATCATCGCGCTGCTGATGGTCGCGCTCGGCGTCGTCTTCGGCACGGCCGAGGTCACCGCGGTCGCCTTCGCCGAGGCGCAGGGCAACAAGGCAGCGGCGAGCCTCGCGCTCGCGGCCTATGCCGCCGGCTCTTTCATCACCGGCCTCGTCTTCGGCGCGCTGCGCCTGCGTATGTCGCTCGCCATGCAATTGCTGCTCGCGATCGGGCTTGCCGCGGCGACGACGCTGCCGCTGCTGATCGTCTCGTCGCTCTGGATGCTGGGCATCGTGCTGTTCATCGCCGGCGCCTCGATCTCGCCGACCGTCATCGTCGCGATGGCGCTGGTCGAGCGGCATGTGCCGGCCGCGAAGCTCACCGAGGGGATCACCTGGGTGATGACCGGCATGGGCATCGGCATGGCGGCCGGCTCGGCCGCCTCCGGCTGGCTGATCGACGTCTATGGCGCGAGCGCCGGCTTCTACGTCTCGGTCGCCGGCGGGTTCTCGGCGCTGGCGATCGTCACGATCGGGTTCTGCCTGATCGCCGAGCCGCGGCGCGAGCCTGAGCCGGCCCTTGCCTGATTGGATAAGGAAGGCCGCGCTTGCAAGGGCGCGGCTTTTCTGTCATAGGCGCCACCTTCGATCGCCCGGCTGATAAGGGCTGCCGTGGCGGTCGTTCTTTGCTTCCCAAAGCAAAATTGAAGCGGCGCATTGTTCGCGCTCGCGACCTATGAGGAGCTGAAATGCCCAAGATGAAGACTAAATCGGCCGCCAAGAAGCGGTTCAAGGTCACCGGAACCGGCAAGGTGCTCTACGCCCAGGCCGGCAAGCGTCACGGGATGATCAAGCGGACCAACAAGCAGCTCCGCAATCACCGTGGGACGAACGTTCTTTTCGAAGGCGATGCCGCCAACGTGAAGAAGTACTTCCTCCCCAACGGCTGACGTCCCCTAACTTTTCCGGAGATCAAACATGGCTCGCGTGAAACGGGGCGTTACGTCCCACGCCAAGCACAAGAAGACATTCAAGGCCGCCAAGGGCTTTTACGGCCGCCGCAAGAACACGATCCGCGCCGCCAAGGCGGCCGTCGATCGGTCGATGCAGTACGCCTATCGCGACCGCAAGAACAAGAAGCGGACCTTCCGCGCGCTTTGGATCCAGCGCCTGAACGCGGCGGTGCGCGAGCACGGCCTGACCTATTCGGTCTTCATCGGCGGGCTCGCGAAGGCGGGCCTCGAGCTCGACCGCAAGACCCTGTCGGCGCTGGCCATCGACGACGCCGCCGCCTTCGCCGCGGTGGTCGAGACGGTCAAGGGCGCACTGGGCACCGAGGCCCAGGCCGCCTGAGCGGTCTGACCCGATCGGAATGCAAGAGGCCGGCGGAAACGCCGGCCTTTTTCGTTTCCGTTACCTTTCTGGTCATCCCGGACAAGCCGCGAAGCGGCGCCGATCCAGGATCCATTCCGGAGCCTTTCCAAGAAAGGTTCAGGAATGGGTCCTGGGTCTTCGCTGCGCTCCGCCCGGGACGACCGCGGTGAGATGTGACGGGCTTTACGTCTGCACGTTGTCCACCGCCTTCGGCGCCCAGCTCTCGCCGGCACCCTCGACGATGCGCTGATAGGCGTCCTCGGGGCTGTCGGCGTAGCAGAACAGCTTCAGATCCTCCGGCCGGATGAAGCCGGCCTCGGCCATCCGCGCGAGATTGATCAGCCCCTGCCAGTAGGCGCTGTCGTAGAGCACGATCGGCACCGGCGGCATCTTGCCGGTCTGCACCAGTGTCATGATCTCGAAGAGCTCGTCGAGCGTGCCGAAGCCGCCGGGAAAGACCACCAGCGCCGCCGCCCGCATCGCAAGGTGCATCTTGCGCATTGCGAAATAGTGGAAGCGAAAGGTCAGGTCCGGCGTCGACCAGGCGTTCGGCTCCTGCTCGTGCGGCAGGGTGATGTTGAAGCCGATCGAGACCGCGCCGGCCTCGGTGGCGCCGCGGTTGGCGGCCTCCATGATGCCGGGCCCCCCGCCGGTGGCGATGACATGGCGCTTGCCGCTCTCCTTGCCGTCGAGCGCGCCGCCGCGCTCCGAGGCGATTTTGCCGAACTCCCGCGCCGCCTCGTACCAGGGATTGCCCTCGCGCACCCGTGCCGAGCCGAAGACGACGATGGTCGAGACGATGCCGCGGGCGCGCAAGGCATCCTCGGCCTTCTGGTATTCGAGCATGAAGCGCGTCCCGCGCATCGAATCGCCGAGCAGAAAATCCTGATCGAGCGCGGCGAGCCGGTAGGAGGGCGAATTCTTCTGGGCGGTGTTGTCGGGCATGGTGGCCTCCCGGCTGGCGCGTCGTCGGTTGGACCGGCTCTGGTCGAACGGATCGGGCTCGCGCCGACTCAATCGGCTCTATCTGGCCCAACTCGGCACGATCACGACAGGTATTTGCGCAGCACGGCCGCCATGCGCTCCGGTGACGTTTTGTGCGGCAGCAGGGTCAGGAAGCGGCCGTCGGGACCCATCAGATAGGTCAGGGAGCCATGGTCGATCGTGTATTCGCCGTGACCGTGATGGGCCTGCGTCAGCTTGCGACGGTGGACCTTGTAAGCTTTTGCCGTGGCTGCGACCTCGGCCTCGCTGCCGGACAGCCCGATCAGGCGCGGATGGACGTTCGCGACATAGGTCGCCATCACGGCCGGCGTGTCGTTCGCCGGGTCGACGCTGATGAACAGCGGCGCGATCCTGTCTGCGGCCGGCCCGAGCGCGTCGAGCGCTTGCGCGATCACCGGCAGGTCGACCGGGCAAGTGTCGGCGCAGCGGCTGAAGCCGAAATAGACAAGCATGAAGCGGCCGCGGAAGTCGACGTCGGTCACGCGCTTGCCGGTGTGGTCGAGCAGCGAGAACGCGCCGCCGAACTGCGTCGCCAGCGGGTCGCGCGCAGGAGGGGAAGCGGGGGCCGCCTTGTGGTCATGGCCGAGAGCCGGCACGGCCAGCATGATGGCGAGGCCGGCGAGCAGGTCTCGGCGGGCGAGCTGGCGGTTCACGGCTTCGGTTTCGGCTGGAGACCCTTGATGCCGAACGGGCCGTCCGCGGCGATGATCCGGTTGGCGTCGGGATCGGCCCGCCACCACTCCTCGGCCTTGCCGTTCTTCGCCTCCCACCCGGCCTTGAAGCGTTCGGCCGCGATCCAGTCCTGGCCGGGATTCTCGCGAATGCGCTGCACGAAGAACAGGGTCACCGCCGGGTTCTCGATCAGCAGGCCGTCTGCCTCGACCTCGCGACCGCAATAGGGTGAAAGATCCGCGGTCGCCCCGGCGAAGTCGATGTTCGATTTCGCCACGAGGCGAAACGTGCCATCGGCGAGCACGAGCCCGAGTTGCCGTCTGCCGCCGCCGCAATCGGGCGCGCAGCGGCCCTTGAGCTGACAGAGCGCATCGATGACGCGGCCCTTCAGCACCGCCTGCTTCTCATGCGGGATGTTCCAGGGCTCGGCGGAGACGGCAGGTCCCGCCGCCAGGCCGGCCGCGACGATCAGTGCGTTGACGCCGCCTCGCATGGCTTCAGTTCCCGAACGGCTGGATGCCGTGTTCCTCATGCGTCATCGTGATGACGCCCTTGTCGTCGGCGATGCGGTCGACCAGCAGGTATTTCACGCCGTCGCGTTCCAGCAATTCGCCGTCGACCGTGACCTCGTGCGTCGCCAGTTTCGCCACGCGCGGATTGCCGGCGCTCTCCTCGTCGTCGCCGATCTTCAGGATCAGATAGAGATTGCCGCCGGCGTCGCGGATCGCGACCGGGATGCCGCCGAGCGCGCACCAGATCGCGCATTGATGATGGGCTGTGCCCTTGGCGAACATCAGCCCGCTGATCGTGCACCAGCTGTCGCTGATCTCGCCGGTGACGGTGACGCGCTGGCCGCTTTGCTGGGCGGATGCCGGCACCGCGGCTGCGAGCAGCCCGGCAAAAGCCGTGGACAGGAGTGCGCGACGCCGGACTTGAGACAAGATTGTCATCTTCGCACGCGATCCCGCAATTCGGGTGGCATTTCCGTGCCGGCGAGATGCTTTGCCAGCACGATTGCCCCTAGCCTCTCCGCCGCCGACACCATAGAAGATGCCTCGCAAACGGACCAGAGCAGGCATGAACGACATCGACACCCTTCGCGATTCACTTGTCGGTGAGATCGAGGCGGCGAGCGACGAGGCGACGCTCGAGCAATTGCGCATCGCGGCGCTCGGCAAGTCCGGCTCGGTCTCGGGCCTGCTGAAGACGCTCGGCACGATGACGCCGGAGGAGCGCAAGGAGCAGGGCCCGCGCATCAACGGCCTGCGCGACACGGTCCAGCAGGCGATCGCCGCCCGCAAGGACGCGCTCGGCGAGGCGGCGCTGGAAGCGCGGCTCGCGAGCGAGCGGCTCGACATCTCGCTGCCGGTACGCGAGGGGCCGGAGGCGCGCGGGCGCATCCACCCGATCAGCCAGGTCATCGACGAGATCACCGCGATCTTCGGCGATATGGGTTTCTCGGTCGCCGAAGGTCCGGATGTCGAGACCGACGACCTCAACTTCACCAAGCTCAACTTCCCGGTCGGCCATCCCGCCCGCGAGATGCACGACACCTTCTTCTTCGCGCCCGATGCCAATGGCGAGCGCAAGCTGCTGCGCACCCATACCTCGCCGGTCCAGGTGCGAACGATGATGTCGCAGGAGCCGCCGATCCGGGTGATCTGCCCGGGCCGGACCTACCGCATGGATTCCGACCAGACCCACACGCCGATGTTCCATCAGGTCGAGGGCCTCGTCATCGACAAGAAGACCCATTTCGGTCACATGAAATGGGTGCTGGAGGAGTTCTGCAAGGCGTTCTTCGAGGTCGAGGGCGTCAAGATGCGCTTCCGCCCGTCCTTCTTCCCGTTCACCGAGCCGTCGGCCGAGGTCGACATACAGTGCTCGCGCAAGGATGGCGAGATCCGCTTCGGCGAGGGGGAGGATTGGCTCGAGATCCTCGGCTGCGGCATGGTCCATCCGAACGTTCTGAGGAATTGCGGGCTCGACCCGGACGTCTATCAGGGCTTCGCCTGGGGCATGGGCATCGATCGCATCGCCATGCTGAAATACGGCATGCCGGACCTGCGGCCGTTCTTCGAGGCGGATGTCCGCTGGCTGTCGCATTACGGCTTCCGTCCGCTCGACCTGCCGACCCTGACCGGCGGTCTGACCTCTTAAACCTCATCCTGAGGGGAGACGCATGAACGGCGCGCAATGGGCTGGGCTGATCGCGGCGCTGATGGTCGCCGCCAATCTGCTGTGCTTGGCCGTCGCCTTCGTGCGCCTGCGTCGCAAGCAGGCACCGTCACGCCTGCAGAAGCTCGCGCCGCCGGTGACGATCGTGCGCCCGGTCTGCGGCATCGAGACCTTCAGCCGGGAGACGCTGACCTCGGGCCTGGAACTCGACTATCCCCACTACGAGACGATCTTCTGCGTCGCCGACGGCCATGACCCGATCGTGCCATTGATCGAGGAGCTGATCGGGATCTACGGGGCCGATCGCGTCCGCCTGATCGTCGGCGATGTCGCGGTCAGCGCCAATCCCAAGCTCAACAACTGCGTCAAGGGCTGGGAAGCGGCGCGTCATGACTGGGTGATCCTCGCCGATTCCAACGTGTTGATGCCGAAGGACTATGTCCAGCGGCTGATGGCCTCCTGGCGCGAGGACACCGGCCTCGTCTGCTCGACGCCGGCCGGCTCGCGGCCGGGCTGCTTCGGCGCCGAGGTCGAGTGCGCCTTCCTCAATACCTTTCAGGCGCGCTGGCAATATGCCGGCGAGGCGCTCGGTTTCGGCTTCGCCCAGGGCAAGTCGATGCTCTGGAACAAGCCCTTTCTCGACGCCAATGGCGGCATCGCCGCGCTCGCAGCGGAAATCGCCGAGGATGCGGCGGCGACCAAGCTGGTGCGCAAGGCCGGCAAGCATGTCCATCTCGTCGGCCAGCCCTTCGAGCAGCCGCTTGGACCGCGCAATCTGCGCGATGTCGTCCAGCGCCAGTTCCGCTGGGCGCGCCTGCGCCGCGTCACCTTCCTGCCCTTCTTCGCACCGGAGATCCTGGTCGGGCCGCTGGTGCCGGCCGTTCTCGCCGGCTTCGGCGCGCCGGGCTTCGGCTTTCCCGCCTGGCTGGGTGTGCTGGCCGTGCTCGCGTTCTGGTATGCCGGCGAGATCGTGCTGGCCAGGAGCGTCGGCTGGTTCCTGAACTGGCGGACGCCGCTCGCCTACCTGGCGCGCGATCTCGCTTTCCCCGGCATCTGGGCCTATGCCTTCGTCGCGCGCGAAGTCAGCTGGCGCGGCAATGCCATGAAGATCAAGGCCGATGGCGAGGACGAGCTCAATCAAG
Source organism: Allobosea sp. FBZP-16 (assembly GCF_002831785.1). Taxonomy (NCBI): domain Bacteria; kingdom Pseudomonadati; phylum Pseudomonadota; class Alphaproteobacteria; order Hyphomicrobiales; family Alloboseaceae; genus Allobosea; species Allobosea sp. FBZP-16. The sequence continues at coordinate 31,418 of NZ_LNCQ01000007.1, forward strand.
CCGTCCCGGCACTCTCGGCAGTCACGATGCGTAGCGACGGAAGACCATGAAGTTCACCCTCTCCTGGCTCAAAGAGCATCTCGACACCACCGAATCGCTCGACACCATCACCGAGACGCTCACGCGTGTCGGTCTTGAGGTCGAGGGCGTCGAGGACAAGGCCAAGGCGCTCTCGGCCTTCACCATCGCCTATGTCATCGAGGCCAAGCAGCATCCGAACGCCGACCGGCTGCGCGTCTGCATGGTCGACACCGGCTCGGGCGAGCCGGTCCAGGTCGTCTGCGGCGCGCCCAATGCCCGCACCGGCATGAAGAGCGTGTTCTCTCCGCCCGGCACCTATATCCCCGGCAAGGACATCACCCTCGGCAAGGGCGTGATCCGCGGCGTCGAGTCGAACGGCATGCTCTGTTCGGCCGCCGAGCTGCAGATCTCCGAGGATCACGACGGCATCATCGACTTGGCCGAGGATGCGCCGGTCGGCCAGCCCTACGCGACCTATGCCGGCCTCGACGACGCCGTGATCGAGATCGCGGTGACGCCGAACCGCGCCGATGCGCTAGGGGTCGCCGGCATCGCCCGCGACCTCGCCGCCGCCGGCCTCGGCACGATCAAGACCCCGCCGGTCCAGCCGGTGCGCGGCTCCTTCCCGTGCCCGGTCGTGCTCAAGCTCGATTTCGCCGAGGAAGACCGCAATCTCTGCCCGGTCTTCGCGCTCCGGCTGGTGCGCGGCGTCAAGAACGGCCCGTCGCCGGAATGGCTGCAGGCGCGCCTGCGCGCCATCGGCCTGCGGCCCATCAACGCGCTGGTCGACATCACCAACTTCATGACCTTCGATCGCAACCGGCCGCTGCACGTCTTCGACGCCGCCAAGGTCAAGGGCGACCTCGTCGTCCGCCGCGCCAGGGATGGCGAGGAGGTGCTGGCGCTCGACGGGCGGACCTATGGGTTGACCTCCGACATGGTCGCGATCGCCGACGACAACGGCGTCGAATCGATTGCCGGCGTGATGGGCGGCGAGCATTCCGGCTGCGACGAGAGCACCACCGACGTGCTGATCGAGAGCGCGGTCTGGAACACGCTCAACATCGCCCGCACCGGCCGCACCCTTGGCATCAACTCCGACGCGCGGTACCGCAACGAACGCGGCATCGATCCGGACTTCACCCGTCCCGGCCTCGACATGGCCACGCAGTTGATCATGACGCTCTGCGGCGGCGAACCCTCCGAGGTGGTCGTCGCCGGCGAGCTGCCCGAGAGCCCCCGTGCGATCGACTTCCCCTGGTCCGAGGTCAAGCGCTTGACCGGGCTCGACCTGCCTGTGGTCGAGATGCAGCTGGCGCTGACCTCGCTCGGCTTCCACGTCTCCGGCGCCGGTGATCGCGTCAAGGTCGCGCCGCCGTCCTGGCGCGCCGATGTCGAGGGCAAGGCCGATCTCGTCGAGGAGATCCTGCGCATCGCCGGGCTCGATCGCGTCGCCCCGGCGCCGCTGCCGCGGATCAAGGGCGAGGTGATCAAGCCGGTGCTGACCGTGCTGCAGAAGCGTACCCGCGCGGCCAAGCGCCTGCTCGCCAGCCGCGGGCTGGTCGAGGCGGTGACCTGGTCCTTCATCTCGCATGATGCCGCCAAGCTCTTCGGCGGCGGCTCGCGCGAACTCGTGCTCGCCAATCCGATCGCGGCCGATCTCTCCGACATGCGCCCCTCGCTGCTGCCGGGGCTGATCCGCGCAGGCCAGGCCAATGCCGATCGCGGCTTCGGCGACATCGCTTTGTTCGAGGTCGGCCAGGTCTTCCAGAGTGACGAGCCGGAAGGCCAGCTAATTGCCGCCGCCGGCCTGCGCCGCGGCACCGCGAAACTGGAGGGGGCTGGCCGTCATTGGGACGGCGCTGCGAAGTCCGTCGACGCCTTCGACGCCAAGGCCGATGTGCTCGGCCTGCTCTCCGGGCTCGGCATTGCCGTCGGTGGCCTGCAGGTCGTCGCCGGTGGTCCGGCCTGGGCCCATCCCGGCCGTTCGGCGACGCTGCAGTTCGGGCCCAAGGGCGTGATCGGCGCTTTCGGCGAGGTGCATCCGCGCGTGCTCAAGGCGCTCGACGTCAAGGGCCCGCTGGTCGCCTTCGAGATCCATCTCGATGCGCTGCCCCTGCCCAAGTACAGGCCGACCAAGGTCAAGCCGAAGCTTGCGCTTTCCGACTTTCAGCCGGTGACGCGCGATTTCGCCTTCATCGTCGACAAGGCGGTGGCGGCCGGCGAGATGGCCAGGAGCGCCCAGAATGCCGAGCGGGCGTTGGTTGCCGAGGTGAACGTCTTCGACATCTACGAGGGCACGGGCGTCGAGCCGGGCAAGAAGTCGGTGGCGCTGGCGGTGACGCTGCAGCCGACGCAGAAGACGCTGACCGACGCCGAGATCGAGGCCGTGGCGGCCAAGATCGTCGCCGAGATGGCCAAGCGTTACGGCGCGGTGTTGCGCGGGTAAGAATTTGCGTCATGGTCGGCCTTGAGCCGACCATCTCTTTCCGGAAAGGCCGCCAGGCGGCGCCCGCTCGTCACGAGTTTCTCGGGTCTGCGCTGCGCTACGCCCGAGAATGACGTCCGGGAGTCGCCCGCCTCGCTCTGCGTTATTGACCAGAATTATGAAATAATCGGCGCACGAAATCGTCTGAAAATCCGGGTATCGGCTCTGATTGTTGCAATCTGTGAGGCCTGATGTCGCTGGTCGAGCTCCCTGTCGCGGACGATCTGTTTCCCGGCTTCCGGTTGTTCGACGTCACGACGTCAGGTGCGCGCATCCGCGTTCGCACCGGCGGGGAGGGGCCGCCGCTGCTCCTGCTCCACGGCTATCCGCAGACGCACATCATGTGGCGGCGTATCGCTCCGCAACTGGCGCAGCACTTCACTTTGGTCTGCCCGGATCTGCGCGGCTACGGCGATTCGGAGAAGCCGCCGAGCGCGGCCGATCATGCGCCTTATTCCAAGCGCGCCATGGCGCAGGACATGGCCGAAGTCATGACCGCGCTCGGCCATGACCGATTTTTCCTCGGCTCGCATGATCGCGGAGCCCGCGTTGGCCACCGCCTGGCGCTCGACCATGGCGAGCGGGTGCTGAAGCTCGCGACCCTGGATATCGCCCCGACGCGTGAAATGTATCGCGACACCACCGACGCCTTCGCCCGCGCGTATTGGCACTGGTTCTTCCTGATTCAGCCGGCGCCGATGCCCGAACGCATGATCGGCGCCGATCCGGAGTTCTACTGGACCAGCCGGCGCGCCTCCGACATGAAGCTGTTCGAGCCGGCGGCGCTCGCCGAATATCTGCGCTGCTTCCGCGATCCTGCGATGATCCATGCCAGCTGCGAGGACTATCGCGCCGCGGCGACGATCGATATCGCCCATGACGATGCCGATGGCGGGAAGAAGGTCGCTTGCCCGCTGCTGGCGCTGTGGGGCGATCGCGGCGCGGTCGGAAAGTGCTTCGATGTGCTCGCCCTCTGGCGCGAGCGCGCGGAAAACGTCCAAGGCCGGGCCCTGCCGGGCGGGCATTATCTGGCGGAGGAGATCCCCGATCTCGTCGTCGCCGAATTCTCGGCCTTCTTCGGAGAGAACACATGAGCCGCACCAATCGCGTCTACCGCATCGCCGCCATCGCCGGTGACGGCATCGGCAAGGAGGTCATGCCCGAGGGCCTGCGCGTGCTCGAGGCGGCCGCAAAGAAGTACGGTTTCGAGCTCCGGCTCGACGAGTTCGACTTCTCCTCCTGCGACTACTACGCCAAGCACGGCAAGATGCTGCCGGACGACTGGAAGGAGCAGATCGGCGGCCACGACGCCATCTTCTTCGGCGCAGTCGGCATGCCGGCCCAGGTGCCGGACCATATCTCGCTCTGGGGCTCGCTGCTGCTGTTCCGCCGCGAGTTCGACCAGTACGTAAACCTGCGCCCCGTGCGCCTGATGCCGGGCGTGCCCGGCCCGCTGGTCGGCCGCAAGCCGGGCGATATCGACTTCTTCGTCGTGCGTGAGAACACCGAGGGCGAGTACTCCTCGGTCGGCGGGCGCATGTACGCCGGCACGGAGCGCGAGATCGTTATTCAGGAGACGGTGATGAGCCGCGTCGGCGTCGACCGCGTGCTCAAATACGCCTTCGAGCTGGCCCAGCGCCGGCCGCGCAAGAAGCTGACCTCGGCGACCAAGTCGAACGGCATCTCGATCACCATGCCGTATTGGGACGAGCGGGTGAAGGAGATGGCCAAGAACTATCCCGATGTCGCGGTCGACCAGTACCATATCGACATCCTGACCGCGCATTTCGTGCTCAATCCCGACCGCTTCGACGTGGTCGTCGCCTCGAACCTGTTCGGCGACATCCTCTCCGATCTCGGTCCGGCCTGCACCGGCACGATCGGCATCGCACCATCGGGGAACATCAACCCGACCGGCGAATTCCCGTCCCTGTTCGAGCCCGTGCACGGCTCGGCGCCGGATATCGCGGGGCAGGGCATCGCCAATCCCGTCGGCCAGATCTGGTCGGGGGCGATGATGCTCGACCATCTCGGCGAGCACGAGGCGGCCAAGGGTATCGAGGCGGCGATCGAGCGCGCGCTCGGCGATGCCCGCACCCGCACCCGCGATCTCGGCGGCAGCCTCAATACCGAGGCTGCCGGCAAGGCGATCGAGCAGGCGCTGGCTTGACGACGACGCCGGCGCTGACCACAAGCAGTGGTCGGCGCCGAAAAAGACGTAAGACTTAAGGAGGGGACCAAGGTGCCTGATCTGACGTTTTCGCTGCTCGACGCCGCTCTCTGGGGCAAGCTCTTCGAGATCATCGCGCTCAACATCGTGCTGTCGGGTGACAATGCGGTGGTGATCGCGCTCGCCTGCCGGGCTTTGGCACCCGAGCAGCGCGCCAAGGGCATCGCGCTCGGCGCCGGCGTCGCCGTGCTGCTGCGCGTGGTCTTCACGGTGCTGATCGCCTCCCTCCTCAACATGCCGTTCCTGCACATCATCGGTGCGCTGCTGCTCGTCTGGATCGCGGTCAAGCTGATCATCGAGGATGGCGAGAGCGACGAGAACGCTGTCGCCGCCAGCAGCAAGCTCTGGAAGGCGGTGCAGACCGTCGCCATCGCCGACATCGTCATGAGCCTCGACAACGTGCTCGCCATCGCCGCCGTCGCCAAGGATTCGATCCCGCTGCTCGTCGGCGGCCTGATCATCTCGATCCCGCTGATCGTGCTTGGCGCCTCGCTGATCACCTCGCTGCTGACCCGTTTCCCGATCCTGGTTTGGGCCGGCGCCGGCCTGCTCGGCTGGGTCGCGGGTGAGATGTTCGAGACCGATCCCTGGCTGATCGGCAAGCTCGGCGAGACGCTGGCACACCAGCTCGAATATCCCGCCGCGATCCTGGGTGCCGTTCTGGTGCTCGGCCTTGGCTATTTCCTCAAGCAACGCCGGCCAGATCCGGCCCTTTAAGACAGGGACTGACCGACCTATGGATTTCTCATCTTCAGCCTTCTGGACATCATTGCTCCAGATCATCTGGATCGACCTTCTGCTCTCGGGCGACAATGCGGTCGTCATCGCCCTCGCGGTGCGCTCGCTGCCGGAGAAGCAGCGGAAGGTCGGCATCCTGCTCGGCGCCGGCGCTGCTGTCGGCCTGCGCATCCTCTTCGCGGTGGTCGTCACCTACCTGCTCGCCGTCCCCTTCCTAAAGGTCGTCGGCGCGCTCCTGCTGTTCTGGATCGCGATCAAGCTCGCCAAGGGCGAGGAAGAGGCGCATGGCGACATCCAGGCCTCCGACAACCTGTGGAAGGCGGTGCGCACCATCGCCATCGCCGATGCGGTGATGAGCCTCGACAACGTCCTCGCCATCGCAGCCGCGGCGCGCGGTCATTTCGAGCTCTTCATCTTCGGCCTGCTGCTGACGATCCCGCTGATCGTCTACGGCGCCCGCCTGCTCTCGACGGTTCTCGAGCGCTTCCCGATCCTGATCTGGCTCGGCGCGGCGCTGCTCGGCTGGATCGCCGGCGAGATGCTGCTTGGTGACCTGGCGGTGCTGCAGTGGCTGCAGGCGAACATGCCGAACTGGGTCGTGAGCGTGCCGGTCTCCGACACCAACCCGATCGGTCTCCTGCCCGCCAAGGTGCCGTTCTATACGGCGGCGACTCTCGGCGCGCTGATCGTCGTCGTCGCCGGCTATGTCCTGAAGAAGAAGCCGGTCGACCAGCCCGGCTGAACAATCAGGCTCGATCGAGAATGATGAACGCGGCGGCCATGCTTTCATGGCCGCCGTTTTTCGTGAGGCGGATGACCCCGGCGGCTCGGCGGCCAGTCTCGTCATCGTTGACGGTGAAGCGCTCGGCGCCGTCGAGTTGCACCGAAAAGCTCTCGGGCTCCCGCGCGAAGCCGGTGCCGAGCGCCTTCACATAGGCTTCCTTCGCGCTCCAGAGCTGGGCGAAAGCCAGCGGCCTGGCAGAGGCGGGAAGACTCTCCAGCCAGAGCTGCTCGTCCGGATGCAGCATCGCGAACGGCGGCTCGCTCGCGAGTGCGACCCGCTCGACATCGATGCCGACCGAGTGATGCGCCAAGGCTACCGCGACAAGGCCCGCGCGCGTTGCGAGCGACAGGTGCAGGCCTGAGGCGCGCGGTCGAAGGATTAGCGGGCGTCCTTCGGGCTCATGCCCGATCTCGACAGCAGCTTCCGCTAGACCGAACTGGCGGGCCAGCAGCGTGCGGGCGAGTGAGCGTCGCAACGCCGAGCGCTCGGGCAGATTCGCAGGTTGCGCCTGCGTCGCGATCAGCCAGGCTGCGGGCAGGGCAGGGGCGGTCTGATCGATGGAGGAGAGCCAGAGCATATCGCGGTTCTAGAGCAGCATGCTCGCGTGAAAAAGGAGAGGGTCGGCCCGCCCTGCGCGGCGCTCATGGAGGCCCGGAGCTTGCAAGATGTTGACGTGAGCCAATGAAACCGGTTCGAGGACGCATGCCTTCCTCCGACGACAATTCCGACCCGCCGGCCGCGGCCCAGCTCACCCTCGCCGGCATGCGGCTCGGCCTGCGCCGCGTCTCGGTGCTGATGCCGGGCGTCGTCGTCTTCGCCGTCGCTTTCGGCGCTGCCGCCTCGGCCAAGGGCCTCACCCTGTTCGAGGCGGTGTTGATGAGCGCGCTGGTCTATGCCGGCGTCTCCCAGCTCGTGGCGATGGAGCTCTGGCGGCCGGAATGGACCTGGGGGGCGATCGTCGCGCTGGCCTTCGTGACGGCGACGGTCAACGCCCGCACCATCCTGCAGGCCGCGTCGCTGCAGCCCTGGTTCTCGCGCTATCCCTGGTTCGTGACCGCCTTCCAGCTCTCCTTCTTCACCGATGCCAACTGGCTGGTCGGCACGCGCTACCATGGCGAGGGCGGCCGCGATCTCGGTGTCGTCCTTGGCGCCGGCCTTGCGCTCTGGGTCCTCTGGGTCGCCATGACCGTCCCGGGCTACCTGCTCGGCACCCTCGTCGCCGACCCCCGCAGATACGGCATCGACATGGTCATGCCGATCTTCTTCGCGGCGATGATCGTGCCGCTCTGGCGCGGCAAGCGCGCGATGCTGCCCTGGATCATCGCCGGCGTCGTCGCGCTGGTCACCGCGCGGCTGGTCGACGGCTATGCCTTCATCATCGTCGGCGCGCTCTCCGGCGCCGTGGCGGGAGCCTTGCTCGATGACCCCGCCTGAACCGGGAAGCTGGGGGCCCTATCTCGCCATCCTCGGCATGGCGCTGGCGACCTATCTCTGCCGCATCTCCGGCGTCGTGCTGATGAGCTTCATCCCGCTGACGCCGCGGGTGCGGCGCGGGCTTGCCGCCCTGCCGGGCTCGATCGTGGTCGCGACCGTGCTGCCGCTGATCGAGCGCCTCGGCCTCGCCGCCGGGCTCGCTTTGCTGGCCGCGATCGCCAGCATGGTGGTCAGGCGCAGCGAACTGCTGGCGCTCGTGACCGGCATGGTGGTGGTCTCGCTGATGCGGGCCGCAGGCTTTTGAGCCCCGGCCGCGATCGCGCAGGCCTGTGAACGAAGTTGCGCCTGCCGCCGCGATCCATCACCGGCTACGATCGCATCCATCACAGCAATCGTTCGTCGGCATGCGGCGGGCATGTTGACGTCGCCCTGCCTGCGGCAGACGGTGCCGGCCAGAAGCACTGGCGATTGGAGCGCATGATGGCCTGGTATTCGCAGACATGGACCTGGTTCGACGGTGAGTGGCGCGAGGGCAATCCCGGCATCATGGGGCCGCGCACCCACGCCGCCTGGCAGGCCTCCTGCGTCTTCGACGGTGCCCGCCATTTCGACGGCGTCTCGCCCGATCTCGACCGGCATGCGGCGCGCGTGAACCGCTCCGCTCTCGCGCTCGGCCTGAAGCCGACCGTCTCGGCCGAGCAGATCGTCGCCAAGACCGCCGAAGGCGTGAAGAAGTTCGCGGGAGGCACCGCGCTCTACATCAAGCCGATGTACTGGGCCGAGGCCGACGGTCCGTCCACCATCATCGGCGACCCCGAGTCGACCCAGTTCGCGCTCTGCCTGTTCGAGGCTGCGATGGGCGATCCCGGCAAGGGTTTTTCGGTGACCAAGGGCGCGTTCCGCCGCCCGACCCTGGAGAACGCCCCGACCGACGCCAAGGCCGGCTGCCTCTATCCCAACAATGCCCGCGTGCTGCGCGAGGCCAAGGCCAGGGGCTTCGACAACGCGCTGGTGCTCGACATGCTCGGCAATGTCGCCGAGACCGGCACCTCCAACATCTTCCTCGCCAAGGACGGCGTGGTGAAGACGCCAGCCCCGAACGGTACCTTCCTCAACGGCATCACCCGCCAGCGTACCATCGCCCTGCTGCGCCAGGCCGGCGTCGCCGTCGAGGAGACGACGCTGCGCTATGAGGATTTCGAGCAGGCCGACGAGATCTTCTCCTCCGGCAACTATTCGAAGGTGATGCCAATCTACAAGATCGACGATCGCGAGCTGCAACCCGGCCCGATGTTCCGCAAGGCACGGGAACTCTACATGGAGTTCGCCCACAGCAAGGGCGCCTGAGGCCTGATGGCCCGGCTGAACGCGGGCGTAGGATCGATCGCCGGCTGAACCACGCGGTCTTTCCGGGGCAGGCCGAAGGCCTGAGCCCGGAACCCATGAACACGACCCCTTCGTCATGGTCGGGCTTGTCCCGACCATACACGTCTTTTTCACGCTGACCACATGTGGTGTTCAAAACCTGGATGATCGCCACCAGGGCGAGCATGACGTACGGGAGCCGCGTCGTAGTCATGGGTTCCGGGCCTTTTCGCTGAGCGAAATCCCGGAATGACGGCGGCTGCTAGCGCAGAAGCCGCCAGAGCCCGGCCGATCTCAATCCCCCAAGCGCCACCACACCATAGATCCCTGCCGCGACGAGGCTGAGGATGGCGAGCGCGATCAGGCGTGGCTCGACAGGGAATCGGATGAGCAGCCCGTAGAGCGGCTCGGCCAGCAGCCGGGCGACCAGCGCGGCAAGGCCGGCAGCGACGCCGACGATCACGATCAGCAGCGGCAAGGCGCGATCGGGGTTGGTCCAGCCGCGCTTCAGCGCCAGGCCGTAGAGCGCGCCGAGATTGATCCAGGCGCCGACGGCAGTGGCGAAGGCGAGGCCGGGCGCGCCATGGCTGCGCCAGAGCAGCAGCTTCAGCCCGACATTGGCGGCGATGGCCGCGAGCGAGACCAGCATCGGCGTCGTCGTGTCGCCGCGCGCCTGGAAGCTCGAGACCTGGGCGCGGATCAGCACGATCGCCGGCAGGCCGATCGCATAGGCGAACAGCACGGCGCCGGCAGCCTGCGTCGCCGCATCGTCGAAGCGGCCGCGCTCGAACAGGGCCGCGACGATCAATTCGGGAATGGCGAGGAAGGCGGCGGCGAAGGGCGCGGCAGCGACCAGGGTCAGCGCGATCGCGCGGTTCTGCGCCGCTTCCGCCTTGGCTTCGTTACCGTTGGCTATGGCGCGGCTCATCGTCGGCAGCAGCACCGTGCCGACACCGATCGCGATCACGCCGAGAGGCAGCTGGTAGAGGCGTTCGGCATAGTACAGCGCCGAATAGGCGCCCGCCGGCAGCAGCGAGGCGATGATCGTGTCGGCGAACAGGGCGATCTGCACGCCGGCCGAGCCGATCACCGCCGGTCCGAAGGCCTTGAGGAAGCCCCTGACCTCGCCGTCGAGGCGCGGCCGGGTCAGCGCCGCCGACACGCCCGCCTGCCGCGCCGCGATCCATAGCAGCAGCCATTCGAGCACGCCGGCGACGGCGACGCCCCAGGCGGCGGCGTGGGCCGCGCTCGGGAACAGGAAGGCGACGAAGAGCGCCCCGATCAGGCAGACATTCAACAGGATCGGGGCGGCGGCCGCCGCGGCAAAGCGATCGACGGCGTTGAGATTGGCCGAGAGCAGCGTCACCAGCGTGACGAAGAGCAGATAGGGGAAGGTGATCCGCGTCAGCGTCACCGCGAGGTCGAAGCGGGCGGGATCGCCAGCGAAGCCCGGCGCCAGCAGCCGGACCAGCTCCGGCATGAACGGGATGGCGAGCCCCGCCAGGACGAGCTGGACGAGGAGGTTGAGCGAAAAGACGCGGTTCGAGAACTGTGCTGCGGCGGCTTCGCCCGATTGCTCGCGGATGCGGCTATAGGCCGGGATATAGGCCTGGTTGAAGGCGCCTTCGCCGAAGATGGCGCGGAAATGGTTCGGCAGGCGCAAGGCCACCGAGAAGGCGTCCATCAGCCCGCTCACGCCGAGCGTTGCCGCCAGCACGGTGTCGCGGAGGAAGCCGGACAGCCGCGAGAGCAGCGTGAAGCCGCTGACGGAGAGGATCTTTCTCAGCATCGCGCCACTCGGGCCCGCCACGGTCGGCGCTCCCCTTTGCAGGTAGCCGCATAGCTGCGTCGCGGGAGATGGTCCAGCACTGGGCTTGCTATGGCGCCTACCCGATCCCGGGCGGCAGCTCATCGCCGCGCGGTTGGGCGTTGTCCTGCTTGCCGAATCCGACCCGCTCGCCGACCAGATAGAGCGGCCGGCGCTTCACCTCGGCGAAGATGCGCCCGACATATTCGCCGATCATCCCGAGCGAGATCAGCTGGATCCCGGAGAAGAACATGATCGAGACGATCAGCGAGGGAAAGCCCGGCAGGTCGGTGCCGAAGAGCAGCGTCCGGACCATGAAATACAGGCCCGTCAGGGTCGCTACGATAGCGATCAGCACGCCGAGCCAGGTCGCAATCTTGAGCGGCACGGTCGAGAACGAGGAGATTCCATCGAAGGCGAAGCTGAACAGCTTGCGGAAGCGGAACTTGCTCTCGCCATGGGCGCGGTCGGCGACCGTGAAGGGCACGCCGGTCGCCCGGAAGCCGACCCAGGCATAGAGACCCTTCGAGAAACGCGCCCGCTCGGGCAGGGCCCGCAGCGCCTCGACCACGCGCCGGTCGAGCAGGCGGAAATCGCCGGCGCCCTCCGGCAACTCGGTCTCGCCGAAGCTGGCGAAGAGCTTGTAGAACGCCTTGGCGAAATTGCGCTTCAGCGCGCTCTCGCCTTCGCGGTCGGTGCGTTGGCCGTAGACATTGAGGAAACCCTCGCGCCATTTCGCCAGGAAGGCGGGGATCACCTCCGGCGGATGCTGCAGATCGGCATCCATGATCACCACGGCGTCGCCATTGGCATGGTCGAGCCCGGCGGCGATTGCGACTTCCTTGCCGAAATTGCGGCTGAACGAGATGGCTTGGATCCGGCTGTCCTGCGCATTGAGGGCCCGTAGCGCCGCCAGCGTGCCGTCGCGGCTGCCGTCGTCGACGCAGACGATCTCCCAGGAGGCGACATGGGCGTCGAGGATCGGCTCGAGCCGCGCGATCAGCGGCGCGAGATTGTCGGCCTCGTTGTAGACCGGCACCACGATCGAGAGCTCCGGCCGTGGAGCGAGGGCCGGCATCGTGGCGGAGGCGGAGCTGGGCGCAATCGCGGACAAGGCTTTCGGGACCTTCGTTGCTCGGCTAGAGCCGGATCCAATCAGATTGAGTCAATCTGATTGGTGAATCCGTCTCTCATTTCTAGTTTAGAGACCGTTTTGCCGATCAGCTTGCGATGCAAGCTGATCGGAACGGGCTCTAGGGCTGTGGAACCAACCGCAGGCTCCATATACCAGCGCTGATGAATAGGGGGTAACAGCCGGCATGACCCGCAGCTTCGTGCTCTGCGCCGATGATTTCGCCATGACCGAGGGTGTCAGCCGCTCGATCCTGGAGCTGCTCGCCGCCGGCAGGCTCTCAGCCACGGGGGCGATGACCAACCGGCCGCACTGGCCGCGCCTTGCCGGCGAGCTTGCGGCCTTTTCCGGCCAAGCCGATCTCGGCCTTCACCTTAATCTGACCTGCGCCGCCCCGCTCTCGCCGATGCCGACCGTCGCGCCATCAGGCACCCTGCCGAGGCTCGGCGGGCTCGCGCCGCTGGCGCTGCGCTCCGGCGCGGCGCGTGCCGAGATTACGGCCGAGATCGCCCGCCAGCTCGACGCCTTCGAGCAGCATCTCGGCCGGGCGCCCGATTTTGTCGACGGCCACCAGCACGTCCACGTCCTGCCCGGCGTCCGCCATCAGGTGCTCGACGCGCTGGCGGCGCGCTATCCCGCCGGCTCGGTCTATCTGCGCGATCCCTCCGATTCGATCGCGGCGATCCGGGCCCGCGGCACCGCGGTCGGCAAGGCGCTGACCGTCGCCGGGCTCGCCATGGGGCTGCGCCGGGCCGCGGCCCGACGTGGCATCCCGACCAATCGCGGCTTCTCCGGTTTCTCGCCTTTTGATCCCGAGCGCGATTTCGCTGACGATCTCGAGGCCTTCCTCATCCGGCCGGGGCCGGCGCATCTGGTGATGTGCCATCCCGGCCATGTCGACGACGAACTCGTCGCGCTCGATCCTGTCGTCGCGACGCGCCCGCTCGAACATGCGGCGCTGATGGCGTTCGCCCCGCCGGGCCTGCGGATAGGCCGTTTCGCGGACATTGCCTGACCTGAGGTCTTGTCGCTGCGCGCGCGGGATGCGTCGACTGCAATCGAAAATTTACCCCGTCCGTTCACCTTGCGGAGTGACGGTCCCGGCAGCCTGGGAATGTCGGTGTCTGGAGTCCGTGGGAAGATGAGCGTGATGGCCTGGTTTCAGTCGCGGGCTCCGCGATCGTATGTGGCCGCGCCGCAGCTCGGCCAGGTCGAGAGGGTGACGCGCTCGCTCAGCAGCCGGATCGCCGGGGCTGCGGTCGCCATCGTCGCCATCGCGATTGCTTTCGTCGTCATTGCCGCCTCCCGCTACAACGAGACCAAGACGCGCGGCGATCTCGAGCAGAAGATGGCGGCGCTGACAGCGATGATCGCCCATGCCGCGCCGCCGATGATCCTGGCGCGCGACACCATCACCCTGACCTACATCCTGGAATCGCTGAAGCGCGATCCCGATTTCGATGCGGGTTTCGTCGCTGACGATTTGGTCGCGCTCGCTTCGGCCGGGCGCAATGACGAGGCGCGGCTATCGTTCACCCCGAACGGGCTCGGCCGGCAGCTCGGCCGGGAAGCCTGGAATCTCCTCGGCGAGCAGGACACGTTGCGGCTTGAGGACAAGACCTATGTGACGCAGCTGCTCTCGGTGAAGGTTGGCAGCTTCAAGAAGCAGATCGGCTATGTCGCGCTGCGCTTCGACAAGACCCGGCTCGTCGCCCGCGCGGCCTGGGAGCAGTTCCTGACGATCGGGATCGGCATCGCCCTGCTCGTCGTGCTCGGGCCGCTGCTCTGGATCTCGCTGTCGCGGACCATGCGGCCGCTGAAGAGCATGACCCGCGCGATCGTCGGCATCTCCGACGGCAAGCTCGACACGCCGATCGACGCGGTTGGCCGCCAGGACGAGATCGGGGCGATCGCCAGGGCGCTCGGCGTGCTCAAGCTGCGCCTCGCCGAGCGGGCGAGCCTGCAGCAGCAGCAACTGACGACCGAGGCGGACCGCCATCGCCACCAGAAGCATGTCGAGGAGGCTATCGCCCTGTTCCGCGGCGAGGTCGGCGTCGCGCTCGAGGCCTTCAAGAGCAATGCTGACCGGATGGGCGAGGCTTCGGACGGCCTGGCGCGGGTCGCGGCGGAGTCGTCCGAACGCGCCGCTCGCGCCGCCCAGAATTCACAAGGCGCGTCGGCCAATGTCGAGAACGCCGCCCAGGCGGCCGAGGAAATGGGCGCGGCGATCCGCGAGGTCGAGTTCCAGGTCCGCCGCGTCCGCACCGAGATCGTCGAGGCGGCCTCGGCCTCCCGCGACACGGCCGGCTCGGTCCAGGCGCTGGACGAGACGGCGCGGGCGATCGGCGAAGTCGTCAACCTCATCCGCGACATCGCCGCGCAGACCAACCTCCTGGCGCTCAACGCGACTATCGAGGCAGCGCGCGCCGGCGAGGCAGGTCGCGGCTTCGCGGTGGTCGCGGCCGAGGTGAAGAGCCTGGCCTCCCAGACCGCCGACGCCACCGATCGAATCGTCAGCCAGGTCGGGGCGATCCAGGGCGCGACCACCGAGGTCGTCGACGCGATCCAGAATATCGCTACCCGTATGGGCGCGATCGAGAGCTTCGCCAATTCGGTCGCGACCTCGATCGAGCAGCAGGCGATCGCCACCGGCGAGATCGCCAGCGGCGTCGCGATGGCGAGCTCCTCGGCCCTCTCGGTATCGAGTGATCTCAGCGTGTTGGCCGACAGCGTCGAGGAGACCGGCCGGTCTGCCGAGCAGGTCCGCCAGGCGGCCGGTGAGGTCTCGGCCCAGGCGATGCGGCTCGATTCGACAGTCGACCAGTTCCTCAAGCGCGTCGCGGCTTGAGCCTTGACCAAACGAGACGGGGCCCCGCAGGGCCCCGTCCGTCTTCATTGATCGATGTGACGATCAGGCCTTGGCGCCGTCATAGAGCTCGGCGACGTAGTCCCAGTTCACCAGGCTCTCCAGGAAAGCCTTGAGATAGTCCGGACGGCGATTGCGGTAGTCGATGTAGTAGGAGTGCTCCCAGACGTCGACGCCGAGGATCGGCGTGCCGCCATGGACCAGCGGGCTCTCGCCGTTCGGGGTCTTGCTGACGGCGAGCTTGCCGCCCTTGACCTCGAGCCAGGCCCAGCCGGAGCCGAACTGGCCGACGCCGGCGGCGACGAAGTCTTCCTTGAACTTGTCGACCGAGCCGAAGGAATCGGTGATCGCCTTCTCCAGCGCGCCCGGCAGCTTGCCGCCGCCATTGGGCTTCATCCACTTCCAGAAATGGAGGTGGTTGTAGTGCTGGCCGGCGTTGTTGAACACGGCGGGGTTCTTGCCATAGGAGCCCTTGACGATCTCCTCGAGAGACTTGCCCTCGAATTCGGTGCCCTTGATCGCGTTGTTGCCGTTGTTGACATAGGCGAGGTGATGCTTGTCGTGGTGGTACTCCAGCGTCTCCTTCGACATAAAGGGCTGGAGGGCGTCATGCGCATAGGGAAGATCGGGCAGGGTAAAGGACATGGGGCCTCTCCTTGGGCTGTCGAAATCGCGACGTGAGAATGGCTGCAATGACGCAACGCTTGGGCAATGATTGCCCGGCGGAACACCCGCCATTCGCCTGTTAGTTAAGCCCCTCGGCCGGCAGCGGCAACCGCCGTGGCCCGAGAAATCCGGCACGGCCAGCCAGCGTTCCGTTGGGAGGGCCGGCGCAGGCCGTTTGGTTGGCAATACCGGATGGTATCGATAGGTTAACCGCCGAGGCGGCAAGCTGTCGCAGCTCGTCTCGCCCCAAAGGAGCAAGCGTTGGTCAGGCTTTTCGTGGTTCTCGGGTTCGCGCTGCTGGCGGGCGGTGCCTATGCCATAGTCGATGGCTGGCCATATCGCGTCCTGGAGAGTGGCTTCACTGAGGTCATCCTCGGAGGACTGTCGGTGGTCGCCGGCTTGATCCTGCTCGCGCTCGCGGCGGTTCTCGCCGAGGTCCGCCGTCTCAAGGGGCTGGTCAGCGGCGCCGTGGCGGCGGTGGCACTGTCCGAGCCGCGTGTCTCCGAGCCGCATCTCGCCGAGCGTCCGGTGCCGGCCACCGCGCCTTCGCCTGCGGAGCCAGTGCTCGAGAAGGCGCCGGCGCCCGATGCCGGTTCTGTCGGCATCGCGACCACGCTGGCGGCCGGAGCCGGTGCTGCTGCAGTGGTCGGTGCGCTGACCAGCCTCGGCAAGGCTGAGGATAACCCCGACGAGAAGAAAGCAATCGAGGCGGCGGACGCCGCCGACAGGGCAGAGGGCGACGAAGGAGCCCGTTCCGCTCGTGCCGAGCCGCTCTCGACCGTCCTCGCCGAACCACCCCAGTCGCCCGCCGCCACGGCCGGCGACATCGATGACTGGCTTTTGCCGCCGGTCGCGCCGGTGTTCGATCTCGCCCCCGCGGATGTTCGCCCGGACGAGCGGGACGAAAACGATGAGGCGGACGAAAAGGCCGAGGACACGCAGGACAAGCGCAAGCCCCTGGACACCGTCGATATCGACGAGGCCTCGCACCCGACTGACGAGAAGGTCGATGACGCCGCCGAACCGGATGCTGCGGTCGATAAGCCCGAAGCCGGGCTGGGCGAGGATGAGCGCGACGATGCCCCCAAGCCGCAGACCGCGCCTGCGGCGAGCTCTGAGGAACAGCTGTGGTGGCCGCGGATCGATCACTCCGCGCGGTCGGAATCGTCTTCATTGGTCGACGACGAATTCAACGCGCTGCGCGATCAGCTCGCCGGGGTCGTCAATGCGCCGGAGGTCGCGCCGCCGCGGCGCGACCGTGATGACAGCGATGCTGCCGAGAGCTGGATAGCGCCGCGGCCCTGGCCGCCGGTGACGCAGCCGCGCGATCCCGGTGCCCTGGGCGAAGTCGAGGCCGAGGTCGCCGAGAAGGCGCCGTCTGAGGAGGCGAAGGGCGAGCCCGCTCCCCTGGTGGATGAACCTTCGCAGCCCGACCCGGAGCCGGAGTTGGCTGCCGAGTCAGCGCTTGCGACGGTAGACGAGTCGTCTGTCGATACAGCCGAGCCATCAGCGGCCGAAGCCGAGCCGGACGGAGCTCCGCCGGACGAAGAGCCCGCGGCGTCCAATGAGGGCGTGATCGGCGCCTATCAGGTCGGCGAGACGCAGTTCACCATGTTCGCCGACGGCTCGATCCATGCCCGCACGCCGGATGGCGACTATGTCTTCGCCTCGATGGACGAGTTGAAGACCTATCTCGCCAGCGAGAAGTCGCGGCTCGAACCGGGTGTATCATCCGCCTGAATCCGCATCAGATTGCCGTTCGTCCTTAATCGGACGGCGATCACCTTCGTCGAAGCATCGGATTCCTACGCTGAGGTGCTCAGCGGGACGTCGCAGCACCCGGCTGCGCCGTGAGGACGGCTTCGTCGCTGTCACCGTGTGTCGGGCCGTTCCGGGCGGCCGATGCGTCCGGAGGTGTCACGGTGGCGGGGCCGCGGGCTCGCACATTGGCCAGGCTGCCCTTGAGCGCGGCTTCCAGCAGCGCCTTCATGTCACCGTCCGGACCACCGAAATATCTGCGGGTGACGGGGTTGGCCGTCAATTGCATGCCCCAGATTCCGCGACTCTGCCGGTCGATGATCACGACCAGCTTGTTGTCGCCGCAGTCGTGCGGCTGGCACAGCTCGGCAACTGTCCAGCTTTTCCCCGACGCATCCCGCATGACGACCGGCGCCGATCCCACGCCGCCCAGACCCGGAATCCATTGGTCCCATTTCTTGAAGCTGGCCCCCTTGATCGCTTGCGTCCATTTCGCCTTGATCCAGGGTTCCTTCATCAGATCGGATGGATGCTCCTGGGAAAACGCTGCCGCCGGAAAAAGGCATGTCAGCAGGATCGCTATGAATCGAAGCATGGAGCGGGCCTGAGCTGGGCTGAAGTCTTCGCAGATGATGCATGCAGCCGGCACCATGTCCAGACGATGCTCGGCATGGCACTTCCGGGCAGGAACTGCGCTCAGCTCGATCCAGCGGCATCCCAGCCCCCGCCGGCCGCCGTGATGGCGAAGGCATAGGCGAGGGCGGTCTCCTTCATCGAATCAAAGCGTCCGGCCGCGCCGGCATGGCCGGCGTCCATATTGGTGTGCAGCATGATCGGGCCGCCGCCGGTCATGGTCGCGCGCAGGCGCGCCACCCATTTCGCCGGCTCCCAATAGGTCACGCGCGGATCGGCCAGGCCACCCGTCGCCAGGATCGGCGGATAGGCCTGCGCCTTGACGTTGTCATAGGGCGAATAGCCCAGGATCGTCCGGAAGGCGGCGACGTCCCGGATCGGGTCGCCCCATTCCGGCCACTCCATCGGGGTCAGCGGCAGGCTCTCGTCGAGGATGGTGTTGAGCACGTCGACGAACGGCACCTCGGCGATGATGCCGGCGAACAGCTCCGGTGCGAGATTGGCGACCGCGCCCATCAGCATGCCACCGGCGCTGCCGCCCTCGGCGACGATGCGGCCCCGGCTGGTGAAGCCCTCGGCTGCGAGCATTTCGCCAGCGGCGATGAAATCGGTGAAGCTGTTGGGCTTGTTCTGGCGCTTGCCGTCGAGATACCAGCCCCAGCCCTTGTCGGTGCCGCCGCGGATATGCGCGATGGCGTAGACGAAGCCGCGATCGACCAGGCTGAGCGGACGCGTCCGGAACGAGGCCGACATCGCCGCGCCATAGGAGCCGTAGCCGTAGAGCAGGCAGGGCGCCGAGCCGTCGAGCTTGAGATCGCGCCGATGCAGCAGCGAGACCGGCACCCTGGCGCCGTCCTTGGCCGTCGCGAAGATGCGGCGCACGACGTAAGCCTCGGCATCGTGGCCGGAGGGCACCTCCTGGCGCTTCACCAGCGTGCGCTCGCCGGTCGCGAGGTCGTAGTCATAGGTCTCGGCTGGCCGCGCCATCGATGCGTAGATGAAGCGCAAGCGGTCGGTTTCGAACTCGTAGCCGGCGTCGACGCCGAGCCCATAAGCCTCCTCGTCGAAGGCGATGCTGCTTTCCGTCCCGCTCTCGAGGTCGCGGATGACGATGCGCGGCAGCCCCTCCTCGCGCTCCAGGCGGATCAGCCGGCCAGCGAGGCAGATATGGCTGAGGATGAGCCGGCCGCGCTTGTGCGGCACGAGATCGACCCAGTTGGACGGCGAAGGATCGCTGAGCGGCGCACGCACGATCTTGAAGTCTTCGGCGCCGTCGGCATTTGTCAGGATCAGCAACTCGTCGCCGTGATGCTCGACGCTATACTGGCGGCCCGCCAGTCGCGGCGCGACCAGCCTGGGCTTGCCCGCCTTGTCGGCGAGGTCGACCAGGCTCACCTCCGAGGTCTCGTGGTCGCTGCTGGAGATGAGCAGGAGCCGGCGCGACTGGGTCTGGTCGATATCGGCGAACAGGCCGGGATCGGTCTCCTCATAGAGCAGTTCGTCCTCGCTCTGCGGCGTGCCGAGCCGATGGCGCAGCACACGCGTCGGGCGGTGGTCGTCATCGAGGGCGACATAGGTGAAGGCGCTGGAATCGGCTGCCCAGATCATTTCGCCTGAGGTATCGGCGATCGCGTCCGGCAGGTCCTGGCCTGTGGCGAGATCACGAACCCGGATCAGGAACAGCTCCGAACCGGCTTCGTCGGCGCTCCAGGCCAGCAGGCGGTGGTCGGGACTGTGCTCGGCGTCGCCGAGATCGAAGAACTCCTTGCCCTCGGCCAGCGCGTCAGCGTCAAGCATGACCTGTTCGCGGCCGGGCTTGCCGCCTTCGTTCGCCTGTGGCTTGCGGCAGATCAGCGGATGCTCACCGCCACGCCGATAGCGGCTGTAGTAGAGGAACGGTCCGTCCGGCTGGGGCGGCTCGCTGTCGTCCTCCTTGATGCGCCCGCGCATCTCCTTGATCAAGTCGCGCTGGAGTGCTTTGGTCGGCGCCATCAATGTATCGCACCAGGCGTTTTCCATCTCGATATGCTTGCGGATCTCGGCTGGCAGCGTATCGGGATCGCGCAGCACGTCGCGCCAGTTCTCGGCGCGCAACCAGGCATAATCGTCGTTCAAGGTGACGCCGTGGACGACGCGGCTTTGCGGACGGACCGCGGCAATCGGCGGCGAGGCGACCTTGCTTCGGCTAGTCATACTTGGTTCCCAGGCTCGGTTTGATCATTTCCAAGGAGGCGATCGATATAGCGATCGTCCTATCTTTGCCGATGACGACAGGTAGAGGTCGGGGTAGACACTGACAAGGACAACTTTTTGGCGCAAATGCTGCAGCGCAAAGCGTCATGGTTACGATCTAAGCTCGCAAAATAAGCAATAATATGTCTCGATGAATGTATTCGAATCCTTGTCCAGCCACTTGCGATATTGAAGCGTATGGCTTAGACGAGTGCCGGCTGGTCCGTTTTGCATGATTCTATTCCGGCGGAAATTCGACCGTTCGTCGGCGGCGATCAGGGAGGGCGCTCGCGCCTGGAAACAGAGCTGGGCGCAGTCACCGCTATGACCGGTCAATATAACAATGGAGCAACGCCATCATGGCTGACCAAGACGGTTCCGATTTCATCGAGCTCACGGCAGATATCGTTTCCGCCTACGTGTCGAACAATTCTGTCCCGGCATCGGACTTGCCGTCGCTGATCAGCGACGTTCACGCCGCCCTCAATCGTGTTGTCGGCGGTGCCGCCCCGATTGTTCCGGTCGAGGCACCGAAGCCTGCCATTGCGGTGAAGAAGTCGATCACGGCCGACTATCTGATCTGCCTGGAGGACGGAAAGAAGTTCAAGTCGCTCAAGCGTCATCTGCGCACGCAGTACAACATGTCGCCCGAGCAGTATCGCGAGAAGTGGGGCTTGCCGCCCGATTATCCGATGGTCGCGCCGAACTATGCCGAGGCGCGCTCGCAGCTTGCCAAGAAGATGGGTTTGGGCCAGCAGCGCCGCAAGCGTCGCTGAGTCACAGCAGACCAAGCTGCATCACCGCCTATGCAGTGAAGCCGCCGGATTGCCGGCGGCTTTTTCTTTTGGGGCCACCTCCCTTCGCCGATGGCTTCGGGGCGCTGTGCGCCAGGTGCCTTCCACCCAAACATGTCAGGAGCCTGTCGGGATGGGCGACTTCAGGCTTGCAGTGAGGAAGTGTAGGAATATATACCTGTAAGCGTCGCGGTTGAATTCGGGGAGGCAATGCCCGTAATGGAACATATCATGAACATGATGATTGCCAAGCGGTCAGACGTGATGCGGTGGAGGGCGCCGGCGAGCTTGGTCGAAGCCGCGGTTTGCGGCGCGATGGGCCTGCCTGCCGGGGTCCTTCGAACCGGGCGCGGCCAGCGCCGGGTCGCTTTCGCCCGCCAGCTCGCGATGTATCTGACCCATGTCGGCTTCGGCCTGACTTTGACGCAGGTCGGCGCCTGCTTCGACCGCGACCGTACCACCGTGCGCCATGCCTGCGCCCTGGTGGAGGACCGGCGTGATCAGCCGGCCTTCGACCTCGCCGTATCAGCGCTCGAGACAGGGCTGGCGCATTTCGCCTTCGGCCTGCAACTGGGTTTAGCCTCGGAGTCTGCATGATGAGCGCTGACGATCGCGACCAGTCGCCATCTCGCCTGCTGCGGCATCTGAGCGAGCCGGGCGCCTATGGCGTCGAATCCCCGCTCGGCTGTGGCCGGATCGCGCTCTATCGCCGGGGTGCCGGTGGAGCCACGCTAGGGGCCGGCTATGTCGAGGCCGCCGAGGCGCAGGCCCTGGTCGCGGCCGGCTTCGCCGGCTGGATCACGGAAGCGGGCAAGCGCCGGTTGCGCCTTGCCGACGCGGAGCCCGACAGGCCGCGGGCGACCGCGACGATGATGGTGGACGGGCAAGCGCAGCAGGTCGTGCTGGACGAGCGCGAGAGCCCGCTGCTCTGGCTCCATCGCCGTCCGGGCAAGGACGGGCAGCCGCAGATATCCGCCGTCGAGTTCGCCGCCGGCGAGCGCTTTCGTGCCGATCTGACCCTGGCGCAGATGCTGCCGCGGGTGACGGTCAACTGGGATGCGGGCCTTGCCGCCGGCACCCATGCCGCGGTGCGCGGGCCGGCGGTAGCCTCCGATTCCAGCCTGGCGGCGCGCCAGCGCGTGCGCTTCGCCTGCAAGCGCCTCGGCCCTGAACTGTCGGGCCTGGCGATCGATGTCTGCGGTTTCCTCAAGGGGCTCGACCAAGTCGAGCGCGAGCGCAAATGGCCGGCGCGCTCTGCCAAGGTCGTGCTCCGGCTGGCGCTGTCGGCGCTGGTCGAGCACTACGGGCTCGGCGCAAAGCAGGAACGACTGGTGGGCAATGCCTGGCGCGCGTCGGATGCGCGCCCGACGATCCAGGCTCCGTCGGAACCTCGCGATTAGGCGAGCGCCGCGCGGGCGTCGTTCTTGATCCGCTCCATCATGGCGCGCACGCCGTTCGAGCGCTGCGGCGTCAAATGGGCGGCGAGGCCGAGGCGCTCATAGATCGCGAAGGCGTCCGTCGCCAGGATCTCCTGCGCTGTGTGGCCGGAATGGATGGCGATGGCGAGCGCCACCAGCCCGCGCACGATATGCGCGTCGCTGTCGCCGCGGAACGAGAGGCGCGTCGCCGCGCCGGGACCGCCCTCGCTCTTGGTCTCGAGCCAGACCTGGCTGGCGCAGCCACGCACCTTATTGGCGTCGTTGTGTGCCTCTTCAGGCAGCGGCGCCAGCGTCCGGCCTAGCTCGATCAGGTAGCGATAGCGATCGTCCCACTCGTCAAGCAGCTCGAAATTGGCGACGATCTCATCGAGGCTCTCGCTCATGAATTCCGCTGTCGGCCTCCGGCTCATCCCGCCGGCCCTGGGGCGGGGATGGCGAAGCTCTTCGGCCTGCCGCGCGGCGAGGTCAAGCCTCAGCGGTGTCGCGGCGACGTTTCGCTGCTGCGGGTTGCGGCGCTCGCGGCCAGGGCTAGCACCCGGGCGCGCGTCTCCGGCTCCAGTCCCGCCAGGACTTCCGCGGCTTCGCGTATGCTGGCAGCGCCTTGCAGCGCCGCCTTCGGATCGATCTTGGCGAGGATGGCGATCGCCGCCTTCGCATCGATCATGAGCGCATCGGGCTCGCTCTTCGTGCCATACACGGGCGAGTTCAGCGCGATCACGCCGACGATCGCCATGCTGCGCAGAAGATAAGCCATCTTGGTCCCCATCCGGTTGCGGGCTCCCAAGCCCACGGACGAGCGAACCATAACGCCTGGGTCGAAAGATCGGGTGTCGGCGACAGCATCGATTTGAATCAAAGGCGGTGTCTCCTCTTCAGCTTCCATTCACCTTGCCGCGAACAACAGCCTGGCGCGGGCAAGCGCGCTGCGGGTCTCGCAATTCATTGAAAAGAAAAGTCTATTTGTGCTGTCGTCGGCAAAAGGCCCGGTTTCCGGCGCTCTCGCCTTAAGCCCCGCTTAAACGGCAGCCGCGAGGATCGGCTCAACAAGGCGAGGCGAAAGTGCCGACGGCCGGCAGAGGTGCGCGTTGCGGTTTTCCAATTTGATGACGGCGGTGAGGGCGCAGGTCGCGGCGATGGTCCATCCATCGGCGCTGGCCGATTCGCTCGAACGCATGCGTCATGAGCGCTTCATGCTGAGCAGGCTGGCCGCTTCGGTCGCGGCGCTCAGCCTGATGCCGGCCTATATCGCCTGGCGCGGCCGCATCGGCGCGCTCGAACTGCTCGTGCTCGTCGCCATGGCGATGCCGCTGCTGGCGGTGTTCCTCCTCTCTCGCACCGGCCGGCTGGATCTCGCGCATTGCCTGTCCGGCGCGGCCCTGACCTTGCTGGTCACCACGCTCGCCTGCCTGACCGGAGGCGCTGCCTCGCCGCTGCTGCTCTGGCTGGCCGCAGTCCCCGCCGAAGCGATGTTCTTCGGCTCCCGGCCTTATGTGGCGCGCGCCAGTGCGCTCGCAGTGATCGGTCTCGGCGTCGTCGTCGCCCTGCAGGGAACCGGGATGATCGCGGAGCCGGCGCCATGGACCTGGCAGGCGATGCCCGTCTTCGCTGGCGTCGCGATCCTGCATGCGGCGCTCATCACGGTCGGCTTCCTCTATCGCCGCGATGACGAGTTGCGTGAGCATCGGGCTTCCGATGCGCGTGCTCAGTTGATGCTCGAGCATGTCGGCGATCTCGTCACCTGGCATGATGCGGCCGGGTCCGTCGTCTTCGCCAACGAAGCTGCCCGCAACCTGACCGGAGCCGAGCCCGCGGGGCTCTTCGGCCGCGGCCTGTTCGAGCGCGTCCACATTGCCGACAGGCCGCTTTTCCTGAAGGCGCTGAGCGATGCCGCTCATGGCAGCGGCCGGGCCACCGCCTGCTTTCGTGTCCTCTTCGTCCCGGCGGGAGCCGATGGGCGCGCCAATGCGAGCCCGGTCGTCCGCTGGCTCGACCTCAGCGCACGGCGCATCGAGCAGTCCGGCCCGCACGGCGCCGCCGCCGTCGTCTGCGTCAGCCGCGACGTGACCGACCGACATGCGATCGACGAGGAGCGCGAGCGCAATCGCGTCGAGGCGGTCAAGTCGAGCGACGTCAAGGGCCAGTTCCTGGCGACGGTCAGCCATGAGCTGCGTACCCCGCTCAACGCGATCATCGGTTTCTCGGAGATGCTGAGCGGCGATCTCGCGGTTTCGTTCAGCCAGGCGCAGCGTCAGGAGTACGCCAGGATCATTCATGATTCCGGGCAGCACCTGCTCGACGTGGTCAATACGCTGCTCGACGTCTCGAAGATCGAGAGCGGCGCGATGACGATCGAGCAGGATGCGCTCGACATGGCCGAGCTCGCCGAGGATTGCTGCAATGTTGTCGCGCTCAAGGCCGGCAGCGGCACGGTCGCGCTCGAACGCGTCGTGGGTCCGGACCTGCCGCAGCTGCTCGGCGACCGGCGCGCCCTCAAGCAGGTGATGCTCAACCTGCTCTCGAACGCGATCAAGTTCACGCCGCCCGGTGGGCGCGTCACGCTCGCTCTGGTGCGCGACGGCGGCATGATCGACCTCTCGGTTTCCGATACCGGCATCGGCATCGCCGCCACCGACCTGCCGCGACTGGGCGATCCCTTCTTCCAGGCCAAGTCCTCCTATGACCGCGCTCACGACGGCACGGGCCTCGGCCTGTCGGTGGTGCGCGGCCTTGTCGGCCTGCATGGCGGCACGCTCACCATCGAGAGTGCACCGGGCATCGGCACCCGCGTCGGCGTGCGCCTGCCGATCGGCGGCGTCGCCGCCGCGAGCGAGCCGGCCCGCATTGCGACCTTCGCCCGCGCCCCGCGCCGTGGCCTCGACACCAAGCAACCCGTTCGTCTGACCGCCTGACCCGAGAGCTCAAGACCCATGTCAGCCACGCTTGCCGCCCGTGCCCGCTCCGATGCGACGCTGTCGATGCCTGTTCGCCGTCCGGCCGGCCGGCGCGCCGCCCCGTCGATGCCGACGCGGCTGCTGCGCTGGTTCGCTCGCCGTCCGGGCCGGGGCCTCATCGTGCTGCTGTTCGCGGCGGTATCGGTGCTGATCGTCCTGAATGCGGTGCTGTTCCAGAAGGGCCGTCATCCCACCCCGATGCTGTCGCCGCCCTCGCAGTCTGCTGCGCGACCGGCCGAACAGCGCCGCGTCGAGACGCCGGCCGTCGCCGAGCCTGCGCCCGCCCCGCAGGCGG
>NZ_LNCQ01000008.1:0-7938 GCF_002831785.1 Allobosea sp. FBZP-16
TTCGCGCTACACGTGTTGTAGCGCGAAAAATCAAATGGCACCGAGCGAACGATCAAATGTCACCAGATCGCGTTTTCGAATGGTGCCTATCAGGGGCCCGCGACGCGGTTCAGCGCTTGGGCGAACTCTCGCGCTTCCTGTGGAGTGAACGCCACCACGAGGCTGCCCAAGATCCTGACCTCGACGGTCTCTTCGGTACGCGCCGCTTCAAGGCTCACCATCCACCGGCCCATTCCGAACGGCTCCTCTATCTCGATCCGTGACCTGTCGGCCTCGTGCTGCATGCGGTGCTGCCGACCAGCACCAATCACCTTGTCCATCGCCCTGCCTCATGCGCTGATCAACACCTCGCGCACCCGCTTCGTGTGTTCCGCCCCGCCCGCCTGATAGCTCAGCTCGACCGTCTCGATCGTGGCCCAGGCGAACAGCTCGCGCACCCCGGGCACGTCGTTCAGCGAGAGGATGAAGCGGCCTTGAAGCCCCTGTAAAGCCCGGCTCAGCGCGGCGAACTCGTCCCGGCCGAACATGCCGCGGCCATAGTAGTGCTCCGTGCCCCAATAGGGCGGATCGAGATAGAACAGCGCGCCTGGCCGATCCCAGCGCCGGATGAACTCTTGCCAGGGCAGGCAGTCGACCCAGACGCCGGCGAGACGCTCGTGCACCGCCTCGAGGAGCGGCACAAGGCGGGTGATGTCGAAGCGAGCCGGCCCGTTCGTATCGATGCCAAAGGAGCGGCTGGCGACCTTGCCGCCGAAGGTCAGGCGCTGGAGATAGAGGAAGCGGGCGGCGCGCTCGAGATCGGTCAGCGTGTCCGGGTCCTGGCCGGCCAGGCGCTCGAACTCGGCCCGGCTGGTCACCTGCCATTTCAGCATGTCGAGCAGCGCCTGATAGTGCCGCTGCAGGATGCGGAAGAAGATCGCGACATCGCGCGAGGCGTCGTTGATCGCTTCTACCTTCGGCCGGCTCGGCCGGCGCAGGAAGACGCCGCCCATGCCGACGAAGGGTTCCGCGTAGATCGAGTGTTCGACCTCGCCGATGCGGGCGATGATGCGCCGGGCGAGCTGCTTCTTGCCGCCGACATAGCCGGCGACGGGATTAACCGGTCTGACGGATTCCATTTGTGCTGAGGTCCAGAATCGTCGCCCTCTCACGCGCGGCCTCGCGGCCGCCGTGGCGGGCGATGTCATTCGACCTTTCATCGGGCGGCTTACCTGCCAGGGAGCGGCCGCCGGAGCCCCTCGGGGCTCCCCTGTCACGTCACCAGCTCAATCGAGCTCGACCACCAGCTGGTTCTGCGGGTAGGTGATGGCAGTGACGACGGTGTTGTTCGCGGGGAAATTCGGATCGTACGCGTCGTAGGGGTCTTGGTCGAACGCCACATTCCCGTCGCCGCCAGGATTTGGAGTTCCAGTGTTGTCCCAGTTGGTGGCCCCGCCCACGTTCCAGGACGAGCGCGCACGAGCCCAGATCTCTACCCTGTAGAAGCCAGGATCGGTGATTTTATGCACCGTCGAGAAGGCCGGGGTGTCGTACTTATATCGGTCGGTCTGGCCGCTGGGATATGTGACCAGATTCGACATGATGTTTGCCCGAACGAAGCAGCCGGGAATTTCAGGGGGGCGGCCCCAGAACGGGTCCTCTGTGCCGGGCCAGACATCCGCGGCGGCAGGCCCACGCAAGCCAGCGCTGATCGCATAGGCAGACATCCGCTCCATGAAGTCTGCCAACCGGACGCAGGCGTTGAAGCCCAGTCGCATCCGTGCGGGCCGGTCGACCTTGAGCCCGATCGTGAACTGCTGGACCCGGCGCCAGTTGAAGAACATATCGTTCTTGGTCGTGTGGGTCTTGGCGAACTCGCCGTGCGTGATGAGCGGTATGCTGGCCAGCGCGGATCGAGGAAGGAGCAGCGGCGCGGCTGCGGCGGCGGCGCCAAGCGCGAAAAACTGACGACGATCCATAGTCTATCCCCTATCCCAAGAACGAAGACGAACCTTCGGGGCCAGCGCCGCAGCGCTTAATACATCGCCGCGAGATCAACCACTGATTGTTTTGGTTTGGGCCAGCGTTGCTCGCCCTCCGGCGTTAATCCGCCGAGATCGGCGAGCTCGCGCAAGCGGTGGCGAACAGCCTGTATCCAAGCGACTCCGGCAGCGTAGGTTTCGGCGAACTGCTGCTCCTCAGCCGAGCGCATCTCGACCGGTGCACCGGCGATCACCGCCATCGTCGCAGAAAGGTTGAGTTGCGCGGTGGTCGGGATCACCGAGCTGATGAGATTGAAGGCCTCATTCTTGAGCGCAGCAAGGGGTATCCGGCTCGCGTCATGCGCCGCCAGCACCGCCTTGACGCCGGCCTTCTGCTTCGCGCTCAGGCCATCGAGCCCTTGCACCTCACCATCGGTGCCCCACGAGATCGGTAGCCCGCCGAGGCCTGCGGCCTCGAGCTCGTCGCCAAAAGTTGGTCCGATCGGTTTCATGATCACCTCAAGGAAAGATGGAGGAGGCAAGAGGGCGCCGAGGATGTGTTGCCACCCCAGGTGCCGGTGCCGGTCGAGTTGTAGCCAGTGAGCGTGGCGTAGTGCCGGCCAGCACTGAGACCCGAAATCTGCTGGTGGGGCGCAACCGGGCCGCCAGCGGTTCCGAAAACGGCCGAGATGCCAGCATTATTGGTCCCGGTCCCGTCATAGGTCACGGCGGTGTAGGTGGTTCCGCTCGCGCCGCTATTGAAGCAATAGCCTGTCGCGAAGCCGTCGATGAGATCGTCGGGATAGCAGATGAAGTTGCAGCGGATTTCGGTGTTAATCTCGGCCGGCGTGCCCGATCCGGCCGCGGTCTGGCGGTCGGCCGTGAAACGATTGAATATGCGTTTGGATTCGCGGTTGTAGTACGAGCGGACCAGCCGGTTGGTGAAGCTGTCCTCCCACGCGCCCGCCGCATTTGAGCCGGCAATGCCGACGTGCGCGCGGCTCGCATCGCCCGTCTTAACCGGTGTCCCGTCAACCCCTGTCGTGAAGACGGTTGTCGATTTTTCCAGCTTCAGATCGCCGTTGCCGTCGAGATAGGCGTAGATGAAGTAGTCAGTGCTGTTGGCGTTGCCGGCGGTCGACAATGTCGGGCCGACCAACGGGATCTGCACCGGCACGCCGCTCACGATGAGCTGTGAGCCATTCTTCGGTGACAGTCGCAGTTGGGTTCCGTCGAGCCAGAGCAGACAGTTGCCAGTCAACCCGACCAGGGCGGTTCGCACATCGCTCGGCAGCGTGGCGGTCACGCAGAGGTTCGCGCCATCGTCGAAAACCGGGTACCAACGCCCGCTGGTCAGATCGCCGACAGCGGGGTCCAAACCATTCGCCTTCTTGATGCGCCGGTCGCCGAGACCGCTCAGATTGGCGTTGACGATCGTGCTGGTATTGGTCGCCGGGGCTTTGACCCAGAGCGCCCGGCCGATCTTGTAGGCCGCGATCGCCAGTGCCGGAGCCACGACCCACGCGTTCGCCGTGCCAGTGGCCACAGCGAAGTTGAGGGCGCCGCTCTGAAAGGCCTGTGCGAGTTGTGTGAGATCATTCGGATCGGGGGCGAAACCCGCGCTCTCGATGATCTTCAGCATCTCCTCCTGCGTCGCGTTCATATGCGTCGCAGTAAGCACGGTGCCGGGAACGCCGCCGACCGTATCTTTGCTGCGGAAGCCCCTGCGGCCACCGCCGATGTCGACCGCCGTGGTATGGCTGATCCGGTCCATGTCAGGGGCTCCCCGCGTAGTCGAACACGACCTCGGTGTGCGCCGGCTTCAGGCGCCGGATGTCGCATTCGATGTCGTTGATGGTGAGGTCGTAGAGGCGGTCGCCGGCCTGGCCGTCGTCGACCTCGAACAGGACCTCGTCGGTGATGCCGGCGAGGTGGACGGTCCAGATGAACTGCTCCGGCGGCTCAACCAGCTCGTCGCCGCAGACGAGCTCGCCGGCATAGCCCACGCGGTTCTCGCTGATTGTGATGGTCACGCCGCGCTTGGCGGCCAGGTCGATGAAATACTGCCGCGAGGCGCCGCCGCGACCGGTCCAGCGCTGATGCGCCAGCTGGCGGCGATCGCTGAGTGACATCAGCGAGATGTCGCGGCCACATGGATCGGGCCCCAGCACGCGCTCGAAATCGGTCAGGCAGACGCTGGCGTCGCGGGGGTCCACCTCCGCGAGCATCGCTTCGGCGAGCTCTTCGACATCGGCGATGCCACCGGCGAGCGGCGCCAGCAACGCCGCGATGACGCTGTCGCGGTCGCGCCGCCAGATCCAGCCGGGCGGCAGCTCGGACAGGAGCTCGTCCAGAACCTGGTCCTCGCTCCGACTCATGGCGGCGGATCCCAGGTGGTCGACCCTGGCACCGGCAGTTCGTCCCGGTCGGGCACGACATCTGCAGGCGGCAATGCGATGTAGTGGCGATACTCGCCGCTGGCGGCCGAGAGCGCTTCGGAGAGGCGCGAGCGGGCGAAGCGCTCGCCGATCTCGGCCTCGGCCGCGAAATGCGCTGCGGCCGCGCCCTCGAGCGCGGCGCGCACGGGCAATGTGTCCGGCACGACGGCAAACTGCATTGGCACCGGCAGCAGCACGACCGGCCGGACGTAGACCTCGGCCGTCACCGGCCGCAGCGGGTGGAGATGGGCGGCCATGGCGTCGAGCTCGGCCGGGATCGGCGCCACCGGCGCGACAGCGGTACCCATGGCGACGACGACGCCGACCGAGCCGGGGCCGACCCAGAGCGGCACGGTCGCGATCTTGGCGACGGCGAAGGCATTCTGGATCCAGACGCGGTAATCGCTCTTGTTGCCGCCGTGGCCGGGCTCGCGGATCTCGACCAGCACGCGAGCCAGCAGCGACTCGTCCGTTTCCTCCTCGGCGCCGCCGGCCATGCCATCGGCGTCGAGGACGGCAGCCTGCGGATCCAGCCCCGCCTGGACCGTGACGATCGGCAGGCTGGCGCCTCCGGCGGTGTTTCCGAGGACGCCGCCCTCGGCCGCCTCGAGCGCGATCGAGACCTCGCCGGCGCCATCGAGAACGCCACCGGCCGAGGTGACGGCAAGCCCGCCGGCAGGCAGGCGCAGATCGAGGCCAGCCGGCACGGCCGTGCCGGGAACCCCGGTGAAGAGCGCAAGGCCAACCGCCTTGGTCGCTGGCCGGCGGAAGACGCCCCAGATCGAGGCATGGCGGATCAGGTACTCGGCCTCGGCCGTGTCGGGCATCATCTGCCGGACGTTCCAGCTCAGATGCAGATGGGTGCCGTAGAGCCCGGTTGCCTGCGCGCGCACGATCGCGGCCAGCATGCCCTTCTCGGAGCGAACGGCGCGGGCGATCGCCTCCGGGCTCTTATCCGGACGGATGCGCTTCAAGGCCGCTTCAAGCCGGCCTTCGGCGCGGCGGGTGAGCTCCTCAGGCGTGGGCAGCGGCGCGGGCATCAGGACGCCTGCTGCATCAGCTCGAGCTCGGTCTCGCCGACGCGGCAGACCAGAGCGAGCCAGCCGCGGCGCGCCCAGCTGGTCGAGATCTGCGCCGGGGCCCCAGTCTCGACGCCAACCCAGCGCAGCGCCTCGCGGGCGGCGTCCTGGACGAAGAGCTCGGTGAGCTCGTGCTGCTTGGCGCGCTCCAGCAGCCAGAGCCGCGAGCCGGTGCGCCGGCCATAGGCGTCGAGCGCATCGCCAACGGCGCCGCGACGGGTGACAAAGGAAGTGGAGACGTTGAGGGCGTCGCGGCCCTGCGGCAGGGCGTCGTCAGGCCGGGCGCGGCGATCGCTCCCAAGCGAAATCAGCATGGGCGTGAGCGCCGTCTCGTCGAGCAGCAGATCGCCGTCCTCGCCCAGCTCGGCGTCAGCCGTGCGGGTTTCAGGATCGAAGATCAGCGCAACGTCGAGGAAGTCGGCGGCCATGGCGCGAACAATGTCGCGCGCGCGCAAGGCCGGACACGGCCCCGCGCGGGGCCGTCAGACGCCCGGTTCCGGATCCGGCCCGACCACCGGCGCCACCGAGCAGAATATCCCGTCCGCCTTCACCACCAGCCATTGGTCGCCGAAGCGGAGCTTGACGTAGTCGGGCCGGATGACGACGCGGGGCGCATTGGCTGCCGCGCCGAGCTTGGCGATGATCCGGTCCTCGAGCACCTCGACCGTGGCGTCCTTCACCTTCGACTTGACCCGCTTGCGGCTGGTGCTCTCGATCGAGCCGTCCATCTTCGCATGGACCCGGTCGCCCTTGAGATTGTGCATGGCGGCCTCGCCCTCCTCGAGGCCGCCAAGGCGATTGCCGGGCGCAGAGGTAGGCAGTCCGACTAGGTCGCCCTGATCACCGCCGACCGCCAGCACCACCATCTCGCTGCCGGCAGGACCGCGCGAGGCGAAGCCGAAGGGCTGGACGATCTCTACATCGGTGCGCTCGACATGGCGGTGCGTCTCGACGCTCGCGGTCTGGCTGCCGCCCTTGTCGTTGGTCGAGCGGACGGCCGAGCGAGTGACGATGCCGCGGATCTGATGGGCGGTTTCCGAATCGGCCGACATAGCGCCTCCCTCAGAGCGGCTTGGCAGTGCTGTCGAGGCCGCCGGGCTTGCTGCCGCCCTTCTTCTTGGCGGACTTCTTCTGGCTGCGGCGATCGCCGACCGGCATCAGGTCGAAGGCCTCACGGCCGGTTACGCGCAGGCGGGTCATCTCGCCGCGCTCGTCATAGGTGATCGAGACGCCGGCGATCAGCTGCTCGGAGGAGAGGCCGGCATAGTCGTCCTCGACGAAGGCGACGGTGTTCATCTGCCAGGGCTTCTGCTCCGGCCCGCCGGTGATGCCGCGATAGCTGTAGTCCATCTTGTCGCCCTTGGCCCGGCGGGTGCGCATCTCCCATTCCGCCTGCTTCTGGGCGTCGACATCCTTGGCCTGCGTGCGCGACATCGCGATGTGCGGCCGCCAGCGGGTGACGTCCGGATCCTGGGCGTGGCCCATGACATGGGCGCCGGCGCCGCCCGGCTTGTCGAGCGGAGAATCGGTCGCCGGCGCCGGCTGCTCCGGGGCCTCGTCCTTCGGCTCCTCGCTGACGTTCAACGCAGCCGTATCGGGCCGGCGCCCGCCATTCTTCTCGCTCTGACCCTTGACGAAATAGTCGCTGAAACGCTCGCGGGCCGAGAAGGTGGCCCGCACCCTGGTGACGTTGCCGGGGAAGTGGATCTCGTCGATCGCCTTCTGCTTGCCGGAGCGGGTGATCAGGATACCGCCGACGCGGTCGCTGGTGATGATCACGGCGCGCTGCTTGGCGTATTTGGCCAAGGCCGAGATCACCGTCTCGCCGGCCTCGACCGTCGCCTTGTCGAGCACCGGGCTGGTATCGACGTCGCATTTGACCTTGATGCCGAAGGGCTCGCAGATCTTCTTCGCGAACTCCTCGAGCTTAATCTTCTTGTACTCGTGCTTGCCGCGCGGATCCGGCGGGCAGTCGACCAGGTCGCCGGTCTTGTCGCGGCCGCTGATCGTGACATAGCCGCCGCCCTGCTCGCCGGCTTCGGAGCAGACGTCGTCGATCCAGCCCTTCAGCCAAGTCTCGCCGTCGATCGTAATCTCGGCCGCGCGGCCCCAGTTCATCGGCTCGCCGTCGCCGGCCGGCGTGGTCCAGTCCCAGGTGCCCTTGGCGCGCTCGTCGTCATGGACGGTGAGCTCGAAGGACGCGGCGAGCTCGCCCATGTCGTGAACGAGCTCGGCCCGGGTCCATCGGTCGATGGTCTTGCCGTCGATCTTCAGCGCGATCCGGCGCGTCGGGATCTTGGCGGGCAGATAAACCTGGGTCATCGCCCGTTCCCCGGCTTCAGCACCTCGATCGGCCCGGCGCCGAGGATGGCCGGGTGGCGCAGGCGGTTGCGCCGGACGATGTCGTGCAGCATCGGCACGACCTGGCGCGGATCGTCGCCGGCATAGTGCTGGGCCAGC
>NZ_LNCQ01000005.1:0-72882 GCF_002831785.1 Allobosea sp. FBZP-16
GAGCGCCCCGCCCGCGCGGCCGGTGGCCAGCCCGCCGATCACGGCACCGGTCGCGGCACCGACCAGGGCGCCGCCGCCGACGCGTTCCTCATGCGGCGTGCAGGCGCCTAGCGCCAGCGCGACGGCCGCCATTGCGATCAACTTCCTCATCACGTTCCCCCTTCTCGGGTCGTATCCAGCAGAACGGTTTCGGCGGGAGCCGACTTTTTGCATTGCGACCGGCAATTGCGGTGGCAATGCGGCGATGATTTGACCCGCTGCCATGACTGCGTCAACGCCGGCGAGGATGAATCGTTCCAACGTTCAATACATGATGATTACTGCTTTCAATCTGAGGCTAAAGTAATCACTCTTCCTTTGGGGTCGAGCGAAATTTGATCGTATCGTCCGGATTGTCGTCACATTCATCTATCATGTCGCCGCATCGTTCTTGGCTCCTGCCGATAGATGAGGCTCCTCCTGCATGATGAAGATCTCTGGTAGCGGCTGCGCCGCCTTCGCGATTTGCCTGGCCTTTCTTCAACCCGCTTCCGCCCAGGTGAACGCCGAGACCGACGCCCGCGCCTTCATCGTGCGAGAGGCCGAAATCAAGCGTCAGGCTGCCGCTGCCGAGCAGGGCCAGGATTCGCGCGAGGTGGCTTCCGAAGCCGCCGAGACCAAGGGCGAGCGCAAGGCGCGCGCCAAGACTGCCAAGGCGAGCCCGGAAGGGCGCAAGCCCCTCGCGGCGCCGGCCGGTTCGGAAGGGCTTCGCGCCATGGTCGCCCGCCATGCCGCCGCCAATGGCGTTCCGTTCGCGCTGGCTGACGCGGTGATCCGCGTCGAGAGCCGTTACAATCCGCGCGCGGCCCATGCCGGCAATTTCGGCCTGATGCAGATCCGCCACCAGACGGCGCGCGGCGTTGGCTATGCCGGCGGCGCTTCCGGCCTGCTCGATGCAGAGACCAATGCCCGTTACGGCATGAAATATCTCGGCCAGGCCTATCGCCTCGCCGGCGGCGACACCTGCCGCACCGTGATGAAATATCAGAGCGGCCATATGGCCAACCGCATGAGCGGCGCCAACCGCACTTATTGCGCCAAGGTGCGCAGCATCTCTGGCAGCGCGCACACCATCTCCGCGAGCAACTGACCTTCGCAGCGCTCCCTGCTTGACGGCTCGGGCCTTTCGAGCGCAGAGGGAGCCCGCCAGTCGGCCGGACGGCCGCTCCTGCTTCGGTAGGGGAGGAAAGTCCGGGCTCCACGGAAACACGGTGCCGGATAACGTCCGGCGGGGGCGACCCCAGGGAAAGCGCCACAGAGATCGAACCGCCGCATGCTTGCGCATGCGGTAAGGGTGAAAAGGTGCGGTAAGAGCGCACCGCGGACCCGGCAACGGGGACGGCATGGCAAGCCCCACCGGGAGCAAGACCGAATAGGGACGATGCTCGCCCGCAAGGGAGGAGGGGCCGGTTTCCAGGCCCAGTCGTCCGGGTTGGTTGCTCGAGGCGCGCAGCAATGCGCGTCCCAGAGGAATGGCCGTCACGTCGGGAGAGCGATCTCCCGGCCATCCAAAACCCGGCTTACAGGCCGGCTGGCACCCCTTCCGATATCGAAAAGGGCCGGGATCGCTCCCGGCCCTTTCGTGTTCGCCGCGGCTGCGATCAGAGTGCGTAGCTCCAATCGGCCGGAACGAAGCGGAAGGCCGAGCCGTCCTTCAGCACCTTGCCGAAGCCGGGGAAGGGCATGTGCGCCCCGCTGATCAGCAATCCGTCGGCGGCGGCCATGTCGAGCACGCGCCGGCGCGAGGCTGCCGCCTGCTTGCCGTCGGCGTCGAAGACGAAGGTCACCTCCGGCTGCGCGGTCTGGATCACGACGTTGTGGATGCTGTCGCCGACGAGCAGGAGCTGCTCGTTGCCCGACGCGACGCGCAGGATGCTGTGGCCGGGGGTATGACCTGGCGCATGCTCGAGCGCAAGGCCGGGAGCGACCTCTCCAGCCTTCACCTTTCGGGTGCGGCTCGCATAGGGCGCGAGCGCGTTCCGGGCCGAGGCGAAGAAGGGTTTCACTTCGGCCGGCGCCTGGTTGAGGATGCCGTCATCGTGCCAGAAGGCATGTTCGGTCTCGTTGATGATCAGCTCGGCGTTCGCGAAGCGCGCCGTTTTCTCGGCAGTGAGCAGGCCCTCGTGGTGATCCGGATGGGCATGGGTCAGGATGATCGCGTCGATCTGTTCCGGCGTGATGCCGGCGGTGCGCAGATTGCTCTCGGCCCGCCCCATGGTGTCGCCCATCGCGTTCCAAGCGCCGGCGCCGGTATCGAGCAGATAGGTCTTGTCCTTGGTGTTGATGACGAAGGTGTTGACCGCGGTGGGCAGGCGTTCGCCCTGGCCGGCATTGGCGAGGCTCTGGCGGATCGCGGCGGGGTCGCTGCCGCTGAAGACCTTGGTATCGAAGGGAATGTAACCGTCGAGGATCGCGGTGATCTCGAGGTCGCCGAGCTTGCGGCGATAGATGCCCGGCACCTGATTGCCGGCGAGGGGGGCGCGGGCTGCGGCGGGCAGGACGGGCGCAAGCGCAGCGGCCGCGGCCGCTGCTAGGACATGGCGGCGATCGATCATGGGGATGTTCCAGAAGCTGAGATTGCGGCTCCGGAAACGATGCCTGCTCAAGGCAGGCCAAATCGTCTCACGGCCGGAGGGATGCCCGGCCGTGAGGATCAGATGGGTGGCGTAAGGTTAGCCTGCAACCGTCAGCTGGACATCGATGTTGCCCCGGGTCGCATCGGAATACGGGCAGACGATATGGGCCTTCTGGACGAGGTCCTCGAGCTTGGCCTTGTCGATGCCCGGCGCCGAGATCGTCAGCTTTGCGGCGATGCCAAAGCCCTTGCCGTCATCGCGCGGGCCGATGCCGATATCGGCGCTGACGCGGGCGTCGTCCGGGATCTTCACGCCCTCCTTGCCCGCGGCGAACTTGAGCGCGCCGAGGAAGCAGGCCGAATAGCCCATGGCGAAGAGCTGCTCGGGATTAGTGCCCTCGCCACCGCCGCCGCCGAGCTCCTTCGGCGTGTTCAGCACGAGCTTGACGTTGCCGGTGTCGGTCGCGGCCTGGCCTTCGCGGCCACCGGTGGCGGAACCATGGGCGGTGTAGAGGATCTTCATCGCTGCTCTCCTTGCTGGGCGGTCCATCCGCCGTGATCGATGTGATTTAGATTGTGCACAATTGAATTGTCTGCAATTCACATATCCATGAACGGGGCGGCGCGCGGCGCGATAAGAGGATATCTTGGCTTCATCGCAGGGAGACGGATTGACCCGGCCGATTGTTCCAGTTCGATCCGTTCGGACCACCATAGAGGCGACAAGCGGCGAGGCCATGACGAAGCATCCGAAGGCGAGGGCGGTGCGCGGGCTCGACGAGCAGATTTGCTTTGCGGTCTACTCGGCAGCCCATGCCTTCAATCGTGCCTATCGGCCGTTCCTGGCCGGACTCGGGCTGACCTATCCGCAATATCTGGTCATGCTGGTGCTGTGGGAGCAGGACGGCCAGAGCGTGAAGGCGATCGGCGACAGGTTGATGCTCGATTCCGGCACGCTCACGCCGCTGCTGAAGCGCCTCGAAGGCAATGGCCTGATCCTGCGCAAGCGCGGCCGCGAGGATGAGCGCCAGGTGCTTGTCGAGTTGAGCGAAGCTGGCCATGCCCTGCGCGCGAAGGCCGGCAATGTGCCCAACCCGGTGCCATGTGCAGTCGAGGACAGCGGTGTCCCGCCGGCTCGCCTGCTCGGCGATGTCCAGGCTCTGCGCGAGGCGCTCCTGCGCCGGGCCACGGACGAGGACTGAGCGTTGTGCATCTAACGTTCAGCTCGGGCCGTCATTCCGGGGCAGCCCGTAGGGCTGAGCCCGGAACCCATGACCACGAGGCTCAGAAATAGGGCGCTCCGGCAGCCGCGATGGCCCTCCGGCATCGTCGAGTTCATGGGTTCCGGGCTCGGCGCTGATGCGCCGCCCCGGAATGACGATGGTGTCAATCCGAACAGCGTTCTGACCGGGCAGGGCGGCACCAAAAATATTTCTGCGCAACCCCGCCTGTCGACCCAATCAGGGCACCGGCGTGCGCCGGCTTCCGCGTGCCAAAATCCTCGCCTTTACGGATAGTTAACCTTAACGGGCTGTGATGTCCGCAGGCTCGGGTAGACCCGCGTCCACAGCGTTGGATCCGTTGACGCCCATATTGTCCCATGCTATCCCAAATCATCCCGTCGAGACCGACAGGCAAGCAACAAGTCAGAGCCCGTGTGCCGCGCGGATTCTGGCTGACGGCCCTGCCATGTCGGGCTCGGCGGGAGTATCGATTGCCGGCGCTCGCCGGCTCGCTTCGCGCCATCGCGGCGCGGTTGGAAGTCCGACCCGGAGGCGGCGTTGACGGACCGCTTCGTCTCCCATTTCACCAACAAGCTCGATGCCAAGGGGCGGGTCTCGATCCCGGCTCCGTTCCGGGCCGTGCTGGCGAAGGACGGCTACGAGGGGCTTTACGTCTATCCGGCGCTCGATCAGTTCAGTCTCGATTGCGGCGGCCATGCTCTGCGCGCGACGATCGACGAGATCCTGTCGCGCTTCTCGCCCTTCTCCGAGGAATGGGAGTCGCTCTCGACGGCGCTAAACGGCACCTCGGAGGTGTTGAAGGTCGATCCGGAAGGGCGGATCATGCTGAGCGAGGCGCTGAAGGCGCATGCCGGCATCGGCGAGACCGTCACCTTCGTCGGCCAGGGACACAAGTTCCAGATCTGGGAGCCGGAGCGCTTCAAGGCGCATCTCGAGGAGGCCAGGGCGAAGCTGCGCGACGTCCGGCGGACATTGGGCGCGAGGCCGGCATGACCAGCGAGCCGCATATCCCCGTCCTGATGCAAGAAGCGCTCGATGCGCTCGCCCTGAAGCCCGGAGGCCGCTATCTCGACGGCACCTTCGGCGCCGGCGGCTATTCGCGCGCGCTGCTGGAGCGCGAGCCGAAGGCGACGCTGCTCGCGCTCGACCGCGACCCGAGCGCGATCGTCGGCGGTGCTGGCCTCGTCGCGGCGATGAGCGGGCGGCTGACCCTGGCCGAAGCGCGCTTCGGCGCCCTGGCGGAAGAGGCCGAGCGCTTCGATATGGCGCCGCTCGACGGCGTCGTGCTCGATATCGGTGTCTCCTCCATGCAGCTGGATCAGGCGCAGCGCGGCTTTTCCTTCCGTTTCGACGGGCCGCTCGACATGCGCATGGGCGCGAGCGGCCAGAGCGCCGCCGAGCTCGTCAACGAAGCGGACGAGGGCGTGCTCGCCAACATCATCTACCATTACGGCGAGGAGCGGCGTTCCCGCGCCGTGGCGCGCGCCATCATCGAGGCAAGACGCAAGGCGCCGATCACGACGACGAAGCAGCTCGCCGATCTCGTCGCCGGCATCGTCCGGGGCGAGCCCGGTGGCCCGCATCCGGCGACGCGGACTTTCCAGGGCCTGCGCATCGCGGTGAATGACGAGCTCGGCGAGCTGGTCAGGGCGCTGCATGGTGCCGAGGCCGTGCTGAAGCCGGGCGGGCGGCTCTCCGTCGTCACGTTCCATTCGCTCGAGGACCGCATCGTCAAGCAGTTCTTCGCCGAGCGCTCGGGCAGGGCGCCGACCGGCTCGCGCCATGCTCCGGCCGTGGCACAGCCGCAGGCAACGTTCAGCCTCGTCACCAAGGGGCCAGTGGCGCCGTCTGAGGCCGAGAGCAGGGCCAATCCGCGGGCTCGCTCGGCCAAGTTGCGCGCCGCGGAGCGAACCGACATTCCGCCGCGCGCGCCCGATCCCGATCTCGTCGGCCTCGCCGTCGTCCCTGCGCCGCAAACCCGCCGGAGGAGCTGAGCGTGATCAAGCTCTTGCACATCATCGCCATCGGCGCGCTGGTCTCCTCGGCGCTCTATGCCTACTCGATCAAATACGAGACGACGCTGCAGGCCGAGCAACTGCAGAAGCTGAAGGCCAAGGCCCAGCGCGAGCGCGAGGCGATCGCGGTGCTGAAGGCCGAATGGCAGTTCCTCAACCGTCCGGAGCGGCTGCAGGCCCTGGCCGACAAGCATCTCGATCTGCAAACGCTGGCGATCACACAGATCGTGCGGCTGTCCGACATCCCCAATCGCGGGCCGAAGGTCGATTCGATCGGCCGCAAGCTCGAGGATCTCGGTCTCGGCCTGCCGACCGAGACCCCCAGGGACCGCAAGAGCAATACCGCGACGACGCCGGGAGCCCGCCCATGAGCCAGGAGCTCGACCAGCAGGGCGCAGCGCCCGAGATCGCCGCCGCGGCAGTCGCCAGGCCCGAAGCCGCGAAGCGCAAATGGCGCTTCCGCACGGAGTGGCTGCGCGACATCTTCCGGATGAGCGGCGAGAAGAGCGAGCCGCGCGTCGGCCTCGTCATCCTCGGCTTCAGCTGCCTGTTCCTGGCGATCGTCGGCCGGCTCGTCATGCTCGGCGCCTTCCCGAGCGACCAGGTCGGCCTGCGCCGTGCGACCTCGAACGCGATCTCGGCGGCGCGGCCCGACATCCTCGACCGCAACGGCATCCAGCTCGCCACCGACATCCGTACCGTTTCGGTCTTCGCCGAGCCGCGCAACATCCTCGACAAGGACGAGGCAACCGAACTTCTGACCGCTGTTCTGCCCGACCTCAACGCCAAGGAACTGCGCGACAAGCTCGGCACCAAGAAGGGCTTCGTCTGGATCAAGCGCGAGATCACGCCGCGCCAGCAGGCGGAAGTGCACAGGCTCGGCATCCCCGGTGTCGGCTTCGTGCCCGAGAACAAGCGCGTCTATCCGAACGGCAATGTCGCCGCCCATGTGCTCGGCTTTGCCAATGTCGACAATATCGGCATCGCCGGCATCGAGAAGTACATCGACTCGCAAGGGCTCCAGGACCTGAACGGCGCGGGTTTCGCGGTGCAGGCCTCTGACCTCAAGCCGGTGCAGCTCTCGATCGACATGCGCGTCCAGCACCTGCTGCGCGACGAGCTGGTCAAGGGCCTCGAGAAATACCGGGCGATCGCGGCGGCCGGCGCCGTCATGGACGTCAATACCGGCGAGATGATCGCGCTGGTCTCGCTGCCCGATTTCGACCCCGGCAACCCGGTCGACGCGCTGGAGAAGGACCGGATCAACCGGATGAATGTCGGCGTCTACGAGATGGGCTCGACCTTCAAGGCGCTGACCATCGCGATGGCGCTCGATTCCGGCAAGGCCAACATCAATTCGAGCTATTCGACCGCCGGCGGCATGATGCGGTTCGGCCGCCAGGTCATCAAGGAATACCACGGCACCGGCCGCACCCTGACCGTGCCGGAAGTGTTCCTGCATTCGTCGAACATGGGTTCCATCAAGATGGCGCTCGCGGTCGGCGTCGAGGGTCACAAGGCCTTCCTCAGGAAGATGATGCAGCTCGACCGCATGACGACCGAGCTGCCGGAAAGCGCCTCGCCGATCGTCCCGCAGCGCTGGGGCGAGATCAACACGGCGACGATCGCGTTCGGCCACGGTCTTGCGGTTGCGCCGATCCAGGCGCTGGCCGCGGTCGGGGCGCTGGTCAACGGCGGCTACCTGATCAGGCCGACCTTCCTGAAGCGCTCCGAGGAGGAGGCCAAGAAGGATGCGATCCGGGTGATCAAGCCGGAGACTTCCGAGGCGATGCGCTTCATCATGCGCATCAACGGCGAGAAGGGCTCGGCCCGGTTCGCCGACATTCCCGGCTACTTCGTCGGCGGCAAGACCGGCACGGCCGAGAAGGTCATCAACGGTCGCTACGCCAAGAACAAGAACTTCACCACTTTCACGGCGATCGCGCCCTCGGACAAGCCGCGTTATGTGTTCCTCGCCATCTATGACGAGCCGAAGGGCTATGCCGAGAGCGGCGGCTACTCGACCGCGGCCTGGAATGCGGGCAAGACCACCGGCAAGCTGATCGAGCGGGCGGCTCCGATCCTCGGCATGGCGCCGCGCTTCGACCCGCCGGTGGCGCCGTTCCCGCTGATGGCCAGGCTCGGGGCGTGGGGATCCAGGTAGGGGAGCGTCGTCCTCGGGCTCGGCCGGCATGTCTTGTTGGTGTGGACGATGCGTCGGATGTTCACTAGGCGGTGACAGACGAGGCAAGCGCGGGGAACCCCTCTCCCGGATGGGAGAGGGGCAGGGGTGAGGGACCGCCGCTGATGACTGAAGCGATATGCGCCCTGCGGCGCTTTCTGCGGTTAGTGCAGGCCCTCATCCCTGCCTTTCTCCCACACGGGAGAAGGGTTCCCCGCGGCCTTCAGTTCATGGCGCAGCCCTTCCGTCTCGGCTTCTCGGATCGGCAAGGATGGAACCTTTGACAGACGGTGCCGGCTTCAGCCTCGACCAGCTCTTTCCCGGAGCGTTTCCCGAAGCAGGTGAACGCCGCGTCACCGGCGTCGCCTTCGACAGCCGCAAGGTCGCGCCCGGCGAAGCTTTCGTCGCGCTGGCCGGCGCCAAGGCCGACGGCGCCCGTTTTATCAGCGACGCCATCCAGCGCGGGGCTGTCGCGATCGTCTCCAGCGGATCGCGTCCGGCCGATCTGCCGCCCGGGATCGTCTATGCGCAGGTCGTGGACCCTCGGCTTGCCCTCTCGCTGGCTGCGGCCAGGGTGCATCCGCGCCAGCCCGGCACGGTCGTCGCCGTGACCGGCACCAGCGGCAAATCCTCGGTCGCCGAGTTCACCCGCCAGATCTTCATGGCGCTCGGGCGCAAGGCGGCGAGCGTCGGCACGATCGGCATCGTCACTCAGGCGGGCGCCGATTACGGCTCGCTGACCACGCCGGACCCGCTTTCGCTGCACGCGTCGCTCGACAGGCTGGCCGGGGAGGGCGTCACGCATCTTGCGATGGAAGCCTCCTCGCACGGGCTCGACCAGCATCGCCTCGACGGCGTCAGGCTGTCCGCCGGCGCGTTCCTCAATCTCGGCCGCGACCATCTCGACTATCATCCGAGCGTCGAGGACTATCTTGCGGCCAAGCTGCGGCTTTGGACCTTGCTGCCCGCCGGCGCGCCGGTGGTCATCAATCGCGACGAGCCCTATGCCGACAAGGCCGAGGCGGCGGCAAAGGCCGGCGGCCATCCCGTGATCGGCATTGGTCGCGGCGGCGATCGCCTGAAGCTGCTCGGCGTGGCCCGCGAGGGCTTCTTGCAGCGCCTGACCGTCGAAGTCGACGGTATGGCGACGGAGGTCGTGCTGCCGATGGTCGGCGATTACATGGCCGGCAACGCGCTGGTCGCCGCAGGGCTGGCGATCGCGACCGGCGAAGACCCGATGGCTAGCGTCCAAGCCGTTGCCGGCCTCAAGGGGGTTCCCGGTCGGCTCGATCGCGTGGCCGAGCACAATGGCGGGCTTGTCGTGGTCGATTATGCCCACAAGCCCGATGCGCTCGCAGCGGTGCTGAAGACCTTGCGGCCCTATGCCAGCGGCCGGCTGATCTGCGTCTTCGGCTGCGGCGGCGACCGTGACCGCGGCAAGCGCCCGCTGATGGGCGGCATCGCGGCCGATGGCGCCGATATCGCCATCGTCACCGACGATAATCCGCGCAGCGAGGATCCCGCCGCGATCCGCGCCGAGGTGCTGGCCGCCGCGCCCGAGCGTCTGCGGGAGATCGGCGACCGGGCTGAGGCGATCGAGGCCGGTGTCGCCATGCTGCAGCCTGGGGATGTCCTTGTCGTCGCCGGAAAAGGCCATGAAAGCGGCCAGATCATCGGCGATCGGACGCTGCCGTTCTCGGACCATGAGGTGGTCCGCGAGGCGATCGCAGCCTTGGCTGGGGGAAGACAGGGATGACCACCGAACCGCTGTGGACCGGCGCGCGCCTGATCGAGGCGATGGGCGCCCGTTCGCAAGGGCCCGTGCCCGCCGATGTCACCGGCGCCTCGATCGACACCCGCACGCTGGAGCCGGGAGACGCATTCTTCGCGATCACCGGCGAGGCGCGCAACGGGCATGACTTCGTCGCGGCGGCGCTCGACAACGGCGCGGCGCTGGCGGTGGTCGACGAGGCGCATGCCGGCACCTTCCCGGCCGATGCCCCGCTCGCCATCGTCCCTGACGTGCTCCGCGGCATGGAAAAGGCCGGCATGGCGCGCAGAGCGGAACTCTCCGCCAGGGTCGTCGCCGTGACCGGCTCGGTCGGCAAGACCGGCACCAAGGAGGCGCTGCGCCTCGTGCTCTCGCGCCAGGGCAAGACGCATGCGCCGGTCGCCTCCTACAACAACCATTGGGGCGTGCCGCTGACGCTGACCCGGACGCCGCGCGACGTGCGCTACGGCGTCTACGAAATCGGCATGAACGCGCCCGGCGAGATCCTGCCGCTGGCGAAGATGGTTCAGCCCGATGTCGCCGTGATCACCACGATCCAGCCGGTGCATCTGGCCGCCTTCGAGTCGCTGGAGGGGATCGCCCGCGAGAAGGCGGCTATCTTCGAGGGGTTGAAGCCGGGCGGCACCGCGATCATCAACGCCGACATCCCGCAAACCGGCCTCTTGCGCGACTTGGCGCTGGCCGCCGGGGCAGGGCGCGTGATCTCGTTCGGTGAGAGCGAAGCGGCCGATGTGCGGCTGCTCGGCTGCGCGCTGAAGCCGGATGTCTCGACCGCCAATGCCAGCATCATGGGGCGGGCGGTGACCTACAAGCTCGGCAGCCCGGGCAAGCATATCGTCCTGAATTCGCTCGCCGTGCTGGCGGCGGCGGAGGCGCTCGGCGCCGATCTCGCTCTGGCCGCGCTGGCGCTCGGCGACCTGACGCCGCCATCGGGCCGCGGCGCGCGGCAGGTGCTGCATGCGCCGGCCGGTCCGTTCACGCTGATCGA
Source organism: Allobosea sp. FBZP-16 (assembly GCF_002831785.1). Classification (NCBI taxonomy): domain Bacteria; kingdom Pseudomonadati; phylum Pseudomonadota; class Alphaproteobacteria; order Hyphomicrobiales; family Alloboseaceae; genus Allobosea; species Allobosea sp. FBZP-16. Next base: position 10,836 of record NZ_LNCQ01000005.1, read on the forward strand.
CGAGAGCTATAACGGCAACCCGGCCTCGATGCGGGCTGCGATCGAGAATCTCGGGCGCATGCCGGTTGTGGGTCGCGGGCGCCGTATCGCCGTGCTCGGCGACATGCTGGAGCTCGGCGAAACCGCGCCGGAGCTACACAAGGGGCTCGCCGACGCGGTCACCGGCAACGGCATCGACCTCGTTTTCGCCTGCGGTCCGCTGATGAGAACCCTCTACGACGCCTTGCCTTCGCACCGCCGCGGCGCTTATGCCGCACAGGCGAGCAGCCTCGAGCCTTATGTGCTCGATGCGGTCCGCGCCGGCGACGTCGTCACGGTGAAGGGCTCGCTGGGTACGCGCATGGGCCCGATCGTCAAGGCGATGATGGCTCGCTTCCCGGTCGTCCAGGCCGACGACTGAGTAAGGAACACGGTTCGATGCTGGTCTGGCTTGCCGAATTCGCGGGATCGTTCCCGATCCTCAACGTCTTCCGCTACATCACCTTCCGCGCCGGCGGGGCGACCGCGACGGCGCTGCTCTTTGTCTTCTTCTTCGGGCCCGCGGCGATCTCCTGGCTCAGGATCAAGCAGGGGAAGGGCCAGCCGATCCGCACCGACGGGCCGGAATCGCATCTCGCCAAGCGCGGCACGCCGACCATGGGCGGCCTGATGATCCTGACCGGACTGTTCGTCGCGACGCTGCTCTGGGGCAACCTGCGCAACCCGTACGTCTGGATCGTGCTCGGCGTCACCGCGACCTATGGCGCGATCGGTTTCTATGACGACTTCCTCAAGGTGACGAAGCAGTCGCACAAGGGCTTCTCCAGCAAGGCGCGCCTCGGCTTCGAGATCGTCATCGCGCTCGCCGCCTGCGCGGCGATCATGCAGGTCAGCCCGCCTTCGATCGCGAGCGGCTTCGCATTGCCGTTTCTGAAGGAATGGATGATTCCGCTCGGCATCCTGTTCCCGGTCGTCACCGCCTTCGTCGTGGTCGGTGCCGGCAACTCGGTGAACCTGACGGACGGGCTCGACGGCCTCGCCATCGTGCCGGTGATGATCGCAGCCGGCACCTTCGGCTTCATCGCCTATCTCGCGGGTAATGCCATCTTCGCCAACTACCTGCAGATCCACCATGTGCCGGGCGTCGGCGAGCTTGCCGTGATCTGCGGCGCGATGATGGGGGCGGGGCTCGGCTTCCTCTGGTTCAACGCGCCGCCGGCCCAGATCTTCATGGGCGACACCGGCTCGCTCGGCCTTGGCGGCATGCTCGGCACCATCGCGGTCGCGATCAAGCACGAGATCGTCCTAGCGATCGTCGGTGGCCTCTTCGTGGTCGAGGCGCTCTCGGTGATCATCCAGGTCGCGGTGTTCAAGCGCACCGGCAAGCGCGTCTTCCTGATGGCGCCGATCCACCACCATTTCGAGAAGCTGGGCTGGACCGAGCCGCAGGTGGTGATCCGCTTCTGGATCATCTCGGTGGTGCTGGCGCTGGTCGGCCTCGCCACGCTGAAGCTGCGTTGATGACCCCCGTCACCGTTTTTGCCGGAAAGACGCTCGCGCTGTTCGGCCTCGGCGGCTCGGGCCTCGCGACGGCGCGCGCGCTCGTCGCCGGTGGGGCCAAGGTCGCCTGCTGGGACGATAATCAGGCGAGCCGCGACAAGGCGGCGGCTGAAGGGCTCTCCATCGTCGATCTCGCGAGCGCTGATTGGGTCGGCTTTGCCGCTTTCGTGCTCTCGCCCGGCGTGCCGCTGACCCATCCCGCGCCGCACTGGACGGTGGAGAAGGCAAGGGCGGCGAATGTGCCGGTGATCGGCGACATCGAACTGTTCTTCCTCGAGCGGGCGAAGATCGCGCCCGCCGCGCCGGTGGTCTGCATCACCGGCACCAATGGCAAGTCGACCACCACGGCGCTGATCGCGCATGTGCTCGACGCGGCCGGGCGAGACGTGCAGATGGGCGGCAATATCGGCACCGCCGTGCTGGCGTTGGAGCCGCCGGCTCTCGATCGCATCCATGTCGTCGAGTGCTCCACGTTTCAGATCGATCTGGCTCCTTCCATCAAGCCGACGGTCGGCATCCAGATGAACCTGACGCCGGATCATCTTGACCGGCATGGCACCTTCGAAGCCTATGGCGCGATCAAGGAACGGCTGGTCGCCGCCTCCGACATCGCGGTGATCGGCGTCGACGATGAGCCGTCGAAGCAGATGGCGCGGCGGCGCGCGGCCTCGAGCAAGCCCTTGGTCAAGATCAGCGGTGAGCAGCCGCTCGACGAAGGCGTCTTCGCAGGCGTCACCGCCAATGCGGGCCAGCTCGATACGCGCATCGTCGAGGTCAAGGACGGCAAGCCGAAGGTCGTCGCCAACCTCGCCGGCATCGGTTCCTTGCGCGGCAGCCATAATGCCCAGAATGCGGCCGCCGCCTTCGCTGCCTGCGCGGCGCTCGGCCTGACGGCGGAACAAATCGCCGCCGGCTTCAAGAGCTATCCCGGGCTGAAGCATCGCATGGAGGAACTCGGCCGCATCGGCCGCGTCGTCTTCATCAACGACTCCAAGGCGACGAACGCAGACTCGACCGAGAAAGCGCTCACCTCCTTCCGCGAGATCTTCTGGATCCTCGGCGGCAAGGCCAAGGAAGGTGGGATCGAGTCGCTCAGGCGCTATTTCCCCAACATCGCCCGCGCCTACCTGATCGGCGCGGCGAGCGACACCTTTGCCGCGACCTTCGACGATGACGGCCGCGTGACTTACGAGCGCAGCGGCACGCTCGACGTCGCGGTCGCCGCTGCGACCAAGGCGGCGCTGGCGCAGCAGGGGACAGGCGAGATCGCCGTGCTGCTCTCGCCGGCCTGTGCGTCCTACGACCAGTTCCCGAATTTCGAGGTGCGCGGCGATGCCTTCCGGGCGCTGGTCAAGGCGCTGCCGGGGTTCGAGGCGGTCGCAACACGCTAGCCGTGATAGCTTGCGGGCAGCCATCAGCCGGAGATGCCCGTTTATGCCCAAGGTCAACGTTGCCGCTGTTCCCGAACGCCAGGGCTCGGGCTATCCGAAGCCCTTCGACGCTCCTTGCGCCGAGCGTATCCGCAAGCGCCTCGGCAATGTCGGCGGCCTGAGCGATTTCGGCGTCAACCTGATGCGGTTGCCGCCGGGCGGCTGGTCGAGCCAGCGGCACTGGCATTCGCACGAGGACGAGTTCGTCTATCTGCTCGAAGGCGAACTGGTCCTGGTCGAGGATGGGGGCGAAACCGTGCTTCGCGCCGGCGATTGCGCCGCCTTCGCCAAGAACAGCGGCAACGGCCACCACATGATCAATCGCTCGAATAAGGTTGCCGTCTATCTCGAGGTCGGCAGCCGCTCTCCCGACGACGTGATCACTTGCTCCGACATCGACATGATCAGCCCGAGCCGAGACGGGCGCTTCCTGCACAAGGACGGCACGCCCTATCCCGACGGCTGAGAAGCCTGTTGGCTGGTGCATCCAGCCCGGCGGGAAACCGAGGATCGGAATCAATCGGTTAACCATTCATTGACAGAGTGATTCGCCGGAGCGGGCGCCCTCGATCTGCCTGCTCGTCGACGGAGCCTTGTACACGATGGTCTCGCGCGCAGAACCGAGCCTGAGCGGCCGCTGGTGGTGGTCGATCGACCGCATCATCCTGACGACGCTGGTGGCGCTGATGGTCTCCGGCGTCGTGCTGCTGATGGCAGGCGGCCCTCCAGTCGCCGAGCGGCTCGGCCTCTCGACCTTCCATTTCGTCAACCGTCAGGTGGTCTATCTGCTGGTGGCGCTGGCGATATTCCTCTCGACCTCACTGCTAGCGCCGCGCCATGTGCGCCGCATCGCGTTGATCATCTTCCTGTTCTCGCTCGCCGGCGTGGTCGGCACGCTGTTCTTCGGCGTCGAGGTCAAGGGCGCCAAGCGCTGGCTGACGCTCGGGCCGCTAGGCTCGATCCAGCCGTCGGAATTCATCAAGCCGGCGTTCGTCGTGCTCGCGGCCTGGGCCTTCGCCGAGGGCCATCGCCGGCCCGAGTTGCCGGGCACGATCATCGCCTTCCTGCTGCTGCCGATCACCATCGTGCCGCTGGTGCTGCAACCCGATTTCGGCCAGACCATCCTGATCACCCTGGTCTGGGCTGGGCTGTTCTTCGTCGCCGGCCTGCACTGGTTCTGGGTCTTGGGGCTCGGCGGCATCGGCGCCGTCGGCCTGTTCATCGCCTACGAGCTCGTGCCGCATGTGCGCGCCCGTATCGAGCGCTTCATGGACAAGGGCTCGGGCGACACCTTCCAGGTCGACACGGCGCTGGAGAGCTTCGCGCAGGGCGGCTGGTTCGGCAAAGGCCCGGGCGAGGGCACGGTGAAGCGCATCCTGCCGGACGCCCATACCGACTTCATCTTCGCGGTGACGGCCGAGGAATTCGGCATCGTCGTCTGCATGGTGCTGGTGCTGCTCTTCGCCCTCATCGTGCTGCGGGCGCTGTTCGTGGCGCAGCGAGCCGAGGATCCGTTCGTGCGCCTCGGCGTGACCGGCCTCGCTTTGCTCTTCGGCATCCAGGCGGCGATCAACATGATGGTCAACCTGCACATGATGCCGGCCAAGGGCATGACCTTGCCGTTCATCTCCTATGGCGGCTCCTCGCTGATCTCGCTGGCGCTCGGCACCGGCTTCCTGCTGGCGCTGACCCGCAAACGGCCGCGCGCCGAAAGCTTCGGCGAGACGGGACGGCGCTCGTGAGCGCAGGAGCGCAGGCGCCGCTCGTCGTGCTCGCCGCCGGCGGCACGGGCGGGCACCTCTTCCCGGCGGAGGCGCTAAGCCACGCCTTGCACCGCGCCGGCGCCCGGGTCGCGCTGATCACCGACACGCGGGCTGCCGAATACGCCGGCAATTTCCCGGCCGAATCGATCCATGCCGTGCCGGCGGCGACGCCCTCGGGCAAGTCGCCGATCGCGATGGCGAAGGCGGCGCTGGTGCTGCTGAAGGGCGGGCTGGCGGCGCGCCAGGCGATCAAGCAGCTCAAACCCGCCATCGTCGTCGGCTTCGGCGGCTATCCGACAGTGCCGCCGGTCTTCGCCGCGGCGCTGATGGGCGTGCCGACGCTTCTGCACGAGCAGAACGCGGTGATCGGCCGGGCCAACCGCTTCCTCGCCAGCCGGGTCAAAGCGATCGCCACCGGCTTCGCCGAGGTCGGCGGGCTGACGCCTGAGCAGGCGAAGAAATGCACTCAGGTCGGTAACCCGGTCAGGCCGGCGGTGATCGAGGCGGCCTCGCCCTATGCCGAGCCGGAAGGGAAGCTCAATCTCCTCGTCTTCGGCGGCAGCCAGGGCGCGCGGGTGATGGCCGACATCGTGCCGCCGGCGATCCAGCTGCTCTCGGCGGAGGAGCGCAGCCGCCTGTCCATCGTCCAGCAGGCCCGGACCGAGGACGACGAGCGTGTCAGGAAGATTTATTCCTCGCTCGGCATCAAGTTCGAGCTCGCGCCCTTTTTCAAGGACCTGCCGGCCCGGATGGCGGCGTCTCATCTGGTGATCGGGCGCTCCGGCGCTTCGACCGTCGCCGAGCTCACGGTGATCGGCCGGCCATCGCTATTGGTGCCGCTGCCCGGCTCGCTCGACCAGGACCAGGCCGCCAATGCCGGCGTGCTCGCCAGGGCCGGCGGGGCGATGATGATCCTGCAGAGCGATTTCTCGCCGCGGCGCCTCGCCGCCGAGCTTTCCACGTTGCTCGCCGAGCCGCAGCGCTTGACGGCGATGGCTCGGGCGGCCAAGAGCGCGGGCATACCGGATGCGGCCGACCGCCTGGCGCGGCTCGTGCTGCAGACCGCCCAAGACTGAACCTTTCAGGACGTATCCATCATGAAACTGCCGCCGAAGCTCGGCTCCATCCATTTCGTCGGCATTGGCGGCATCGGCATGTCCGGCATCGCCGAAGTCCTGCACAATCTCGGCTACAAGGTCCAGGGCTCGGATGCCTCCGACGGCGCCAACGTCAAGCGCCTGGCCGAGAAGGGCATCACGACCTTCGTCGGCCACAAGGCCGAGAATATCGGCGAGGCCGAGGTCGTCGTGGTCTCGACCGCGATCAAGCGCGACAATCCCGAACTGATGGCGGCGCGCGAGAAGCGCCTGCCGGTGGTGCGCCGCGCCGAGATGCTGGCCGAGCTGATGCGGCTGAAGAGCTGCGTCGCTATCGCTGGCACCCATGGCAAGACGACGACGACCTCTCTGGTCGCGACCCTGCTCGAGAAGGGCGGGCTCGACCCGACCGTGATCAATGGCGGCATCATCAACGCCTACGGCACCAATGCCCGCATGGGCGAGAGCGACTGGATGGTGGTCGAGGCCGACGAATCCGACGGCACCTTCCTGAAGCTGCCGGCCGACGTCGCGATCATCACCAATATCGATCCCGAGCATCTCGACCATTTCGGCACCTTCGACGCGATCAAGGCGGCGTTCCGCTCCTTCGTCGAAAATCTGCCCTTTTACGGCTTCGCCGTGATGTGCATCGATCATCCGACAGTGCAGGGCCTCGTCGGCCAGATCGAGGATCGCCGCGTCGTCACCTATGGCGAGAACCCGCAGGCCGATTTCCGCCTGATCGACATCGATCTCACCGGTGGCCAGGCGAAGTTCACGCTGCTGATCCGAGACCGCAAGACCGGCCGCGACGAGGTCGTCCGCGATCTCGTCATGCCGATGCCCGGCCATCACAATGCCCTCAACGCCACCGCCGCGATCGCCGTCGCCTATGATCTGGGCGTGCCGGTCGAGCAGATCCGCGCCGCGCTCGCCGGCTTCGGCGGGGTGAAGCGCCGCTTCACCAAGACCGGCGAGTGGAACGGCGCGCTGATCTTCGACGATTACGGCCACCATCCGGTCGAGATCGCCGCCGTGCTCAAGGCGGCGCGAGCCTCGACCAAGGGCAAGGTCATCGCGGTGATGCAGCCGCATCGCTACAGCCGCCTGTCGAGCCTGTTCGCCGACTTCGCCGCCTGCTTCAACGATGCCGACACGGTGATCATCGCCGACACCTATGCGGCCGGTGAGCAGCCTATCGCGGGCGCGGATCGCGATTCGCTGGTGGCGGCGATCAAGGCGCGCGGCCATCGTCACACGCTGCCGCTGGAATCCTCCGACAGGCTCGCCGGCATGGTCGCCGAGCTGGCTGGGCCGGGCGACTATGTCGTTTGCCTCGGGGCGGGCAACATCACGCAATGGGCCTATGCCCTGCCGGGGGAATTAGCTGCCCTTCCTTCTCCCCTCGGGGGAGAAGGTGGCAGCGCGAAGCGCTGACGGATGAGGGCCGGTCGTGGAGCGCAAGAACACGACCGGTACTCTCTCTTTCGCCCGCGGCCAGCGTCGCGAGCCGACGCGCGCTGAAGCGATCTTTTGGCAGGCGGTGCGTGGCCGCCGCTTCGCTGGCCTCAAGTTCAAGCGCCAGATGGCGATTGGCCCTTTCATCGCGGATTTCTGCTGTTTCGAACTTCGGCTGATCGTCGAACTCGATGGCGAGCCTCACGAAACCGACGAAGCGCGCGAGCGGGATCGGCGGCGCGATGCGTTTCTCAGAGATGAAGGCTATCGGGTCTTGCGCTTTTCGAACGAGCGGGTTCTAGGAAACCTCGAATTCGTCCTGCGCGAGATCGCCGAACGTATCGGTCTCGCTGGGCGGCCCTCATCCGACCCGGCTTCGCCGGGCCACCTTCTCCCCCGAGGGGAGAAGGAGACGCGCGGGTAAGCTCATGCCCTTCCAAGACATCACCCCCGACATCCGCGCTGCCGCGCCCGAACTGCGCGGGCGGCTGCTCGCCAATCAGGAGATGGCGGGGCTAACCTGGTTTCGTGTCGGGGGGCCAGCGCAAATTCTGTTCACCCCGGCCGACGAGGCCGATCTCGCCTATCTGCTCGGCAGGCTGCCGGCCGAGATACCGGTGACGGTGGTCGGGCTCGGCTCGAACCTGATCGTGCGCGACGGCGGCATTCCTGGCGTGGTGATCCGCCTTGCCGGCAAGGCCTTCGGCGAGATCGCCCGGGAGGATGGTGACCGGCTGCGGGCCGGCACGGCCGTTCCCGATGTGAAGGTGGCACGCGCCGCGGCCGACGCCTCGCTCGACGGGCTCGCCTTCTATCGCGGCATTCCCGGCTGCATCGGCGGAGCGCTGCGGATGAATGCCGGCGCGCATGGCGGCGAGACGACCGACGCGCTGGTCGAGGCGCGTGGCGTTACCCGCAAGGGCGAGATCGTGACGCTGTCGCATGCCGATATGGGCTTCAGCTACCGCAGTTCGACGGCGCCCGCCGACATCATCTTCACCTCGGCGCTGTTCCAGGGCCGGCCGGGCGACCAGGCCGCGATCCTGGCCGAGATGGAGCGCGTGACCTCGGCGCGCGAGGCGGCGCAGCCGATCAAGGAGCGTACCGGCGGCTCGACGTTCAAGAACCCGGAGGGCGGCAAGGCCTGGCAGCTGATCGATGCCGCCGGTTGCCGCGGGCTACGCATCGGCGGGGCGCAGGTCTCCGAGATGCACTGCAACTTCCTGATCAATACCGGCTGCGCCACCGCTGCCGATATCGAGGGGCTGGGCGAAGAGGTCCGCCGCCGGGTCAAGGACAATTCAGGCTACGAGCTGCACTGGGAGATCAAGCGGTTCGGCATCGCAGCCTGAATGGGAGCCGGCCTCTCCGCCGCCTTGCGCCGTGACAGCATGATGCCGGCGACGGTCGAGCCGAAGATGATGGCGATGCCGAGCCATTGCTGGGCGTTGAACCATTCGCCCAGCAGCGCGGCGCCGAGGAAGGTCGCGACCAGCGGGCTGAGCAGGCTCAGGAACGCGACGCCCGTGCCGATCGCGGCGATGCCGCGGACCCAGAGCCAATAGGCGAAGGCTGTGCCGATCACGACGAGATAGCTCAGGCCGGCGAGGTTGCGCAGGGTCGGCACGGGCGGCAGCCCCTCGACGAGAAGCGCGACCGGCAGGAGCAGGAGCCCGCCGAGGGCAAGCTGCCAGGCCGCGAGCGCGAGCGGCGTCCCGACCTTGCCCCAGCGCTCGATCAGCACCGTGCCGGTCGCCATCGAGGCGGCGCCGATCAGTGCGGCGACGACGCCGATTGCATCGAGCTTCACACTCTTGTCGATCACCAGCAGGCCGACGCCGACCGTGCCGGCGAGAGCGGCGATGATTTGCCCGAGACGCGGCCTGCGCAACAACAACGGCCAGGCGAGGAAGGCGACGAGCAGTGGCTGCATCGAACCGAGCGTCGCGGCGAGCCCGCCCGGCAGGCGCGAGGCGCTGAGGAAGAGCATGCCGAAGAACAGGCCGATATTGGCGAAGCCGATGATGGCGAGCGGCAGCAGCTTGTCGCGCGGCGGCAGGCCGGGGCCGAGCAGCATCAGCAGGATTCCGGCGGGCAGAGCGCGCAGGGCTCCGACCAGCAGCGGGTGCTCGACCGGAAGCGTCTGGGTGAAGACGACATAGGTCGAGCCCCAGAGGATGGGCGCCAGGATCGTCGCGAGCAGGATGCGGATCTTGCTGTCGGCCATGGCGGCCTCCCTTTGCATCGACGGATGTGTGGCGTAGGATTGTTCGACAAAAGATAATTCGATATCAAATTATCAGATGTAGGATAATTAGGTGCGGGATTTTCATGAGTCAAGCTGATGAAGCCGGGCAGGGCGGCCCGCTCGATTCGATCCTCACCCAATGGCGCCGGGCGCGGCCAGACATCGATCCCGGCCCGATGGCGGTGTGTGGCGCGATCTGGCGGGCGGCCGAGCGGGTTCGCCTTGGCGTCGGGCGCAACCTCGTCGGGGAGGATCTCGATTTCGCCGGCTTCGACGTGCTGATGACCCTGCGCCGCCAAGGCGAGCAGGGCGGCTCGCTGACGCCGTCCGAGCTCGCCAAGGACATGATGCTGTCGACCTCGGCGATGACGAATCGGCTCGACAAGCTGGAGAAGCGCGGGCTGATCGCGCGGCAGGCCGACCCACAGGATCGGCGCAGCCTTCGCATCGTGCTTACTGCGGACGGCTTTGCACTGATCGAACGGCTGGTGGTCTCGCATGTGGCGACGGAAGCGGCGCTGATATCGGCGCTCAGCCCGGCCGAACATGAACAGCTCAAGGCCCTGCTGGCCAAGGTCGCGGCCTGTGAAGGGGAGTGAGTCCGGCGCGCAACAGCCGGCTCGTCATTAACCGGCGGGGCGCATCGTTAACGCGCCGTTAACCATCTCGGCTCAGGTTCGGACCCAGGAGTTCGGTGTCAGGAACCTTGATGAGCAAGCATGTCGCAGTGCTGATGGGCGGGTGGTCCGTCGAGCGTGAGGTCAGCCTCAGCAGCGGCGCGGCCTGTGCTCGGGCGCTGGAAGGCGTCGGCTATCGCGTCACGCGCGTCGAGGTCGGCCGCGACGTCGCCGAGGTGCTGGCGAAGCTGAAGCCCGACGTCGCCTTCAATGCCCTGCATGGCCGCTATGGCGAGGACGGCACCATCCAGGGCGTGCTCGAGATCCTCGGCATCCCCTATACCCATTCCGGCGTGCTCGCCTCCTCGCTCGCCATCCGCAAGGACAAGGCCAAGATGGTCGTCGCCGCTGCCGGCGTGCCGGTGGCGAAGGGTGTCACCATCTCGCGCTTCGAGGCGGCCAAGCGCCATGCCCTGCCGCCGCCCTATGTGATCAAGCCGATCGACGAAGGCTCCTCCGTCGGGGTGGTGATCGTTAAGAAAGGCCGCGAGCATCCGCCCCAGGAGATCGCCCGGCCGGACTGGCCCTGCGGCGAGACCATGCTGGCCGAAACCTTCATCGCCGGGCGCGAGCTGACCTGCGCGGTGATGGACGGCAAGTCCTTGGGGGTAACGGAGATTCGGGCGGCGACGGGCGAGTTCTACGACTACGACGCCAAATATGCCAAAGGCGGTTCAATCCACATCTGCCCGGCGCAAATTTTACCGAATCTTTACCGCCAAATCGAAGAGTGTGCGTTAACGGCGCATCAAGCAATCGGGTGCCGCGGCGTCAGCCGTTCAGACTTCCGCTACGACGACGAGAGCGACACGCTCGTCTGGCTGGAGGTCAACACGCAGCCCGGCATGACTGAAACCAGCCTTGTGCCTGAATTAGCCGCCCATGCGGGCATGAACTTCGGTGAGCTCGTCAAATGGATCGTCGAGGACGCCTCCTTGAATCGGTGAAGGTGGAACCGGTGTTCACCGGGTCCAACCTGCCGATGCGCGTGACGGGGCCGCAGCTCCTCGTCGGCGAGCGCTCGCGCCGCTGGTTCCGCGGCTCGCGGCGCAGCGCCGTTGCGGTGCCGCTGGCCGAGCGGCTACCGAGCGGCCTCGGCTCCTTCCTGGCGATCGGCTTCCTCGTGCTCACGGGCGTGAGCGGCGCCATCCTGGGCGGCCATTACGAGAGCTTCCGCGAGAACTATGGCGAGCCAAAGCATGCCATCGCCCGGTTCGTGGGCCTCGGCATCGACCGCATCACCATCTCCGGCCTCAGCGGCCTCTCCGAGATCGAGGTCCTGGTCGCCGCCGGCATCGACCCGAAGATCTCCCTCGCCTTCTTCGACGCCGACGAAGCGCGCAAGCGGCTCGAGGCGACGCCGATGATCCGCGAGGCCTCGGTCCGCAAGCTCTATCCCGGCGAGATCGCGATCAACCTCACCGAGCGCGAGCCCTATGCGCTCTGGCAGGTCAAGGGCGATCTCTTCCTGATCGCGCAGGACGGCACGGTGATCGACAAGATGGACGATGGCCGCTTCGCCTATCTGCCGCTTGTCGTCGGACCCGACGCCAACAAGCGGGCAAAGGATTACATCGCGCTGCTCGGCGAAGCCGGCTCCTTCGGCTCGCGCATCCGCGCCGGCAGCCTCGTCGCCGGCCGGCGCTGGAACCTGAAGCTCGACACCGGTGCCGACATCAGGCTGCCGGAGCAGGGCGCCGGCGCCGCGCTGAAGCGCCTGGCCAGCCTCGAACAGGACTTCCGAATCAGCGAGAAGGACCTGATCGCCATCGACATGCGCCAGCCTGACCGGGTGACCATGCGCCTGACCGAAGAGGCCGCGACGACGCGGTTCGAGCAGCTCAAGAGCAAGACCAAGAAGAAGGGCGGCGAGGCATGAGCTTGACCTCGCAAGGCCTGACCCCGCGGATGCGTCCGCTCTCGTCGCGCAAGAGCGCGACCTTGTCGATTCTGGACATCGGCACGAGCAAGGTCGTCTGCCTGATCGCCGAATTGAACCCGGCCGAGGCGAACGAGCGCCTGCGTGGGCGCACCCATGTCGCGCGCATCATCGGCATCGGCCACCAGCGCTCGCTCGGCCTCAAGGGCGGGGCGATCATCGACCTGGAAAGCGCCGAGCGCGCCATCCGTGCCGCCGTCGACGCGGCCGAGCGCATGGCCAAGGTCGAGGTCCAGTCGGTCATCGTCAACCTGACCGGCGGCCGGCTGAACTCGCAGCATTATCAGGCCAGCGTCGATCTGCGCGGCGGCTCGGTCGGCGACTCCGACGTGAAGCGCGTGCTCGCCGCGGCGGCGACCCATGCGATCCGGCCGGGCAAGGCGGTGCTGCATGCGCTGCCGACCGGTTACGCGCTCGACGGTTCGCCCGGCGTGCTCGATCCGCGCGGGCTTATCGGCGGAGCGCTCTCGGTCGACATGCATGTCGTCGCGGCGGAAGCGGCGGCGGCGCGCAATGTCATGCTCGCGGTCGAGCGCTGCCATCTCGAGGTCGAGGCGGTCGTGGCGAGCCCCTATGCGGCGGGCCTCTCCGTCCTGGTCGACGACGAGGCCGAGATGGGCGTCGTCGTGGTCGACATGGGCGGCGGCACCACCTCGCTCGGCGTCTTCTCCGGCGGGCACCTGACCCATGCCGACGCGATCGCCGTCGGCGGCAACCACATCACCATGGACGTGGCGCGCGGGCTCTCGACTCGCGTCTCCGCGGCCGAGCGGCTGAAGACGCTGCACGGCTCGGCGATCGCCAGCCCGTCCGACGAGCGCGACATGATCGCGGTGCCGCAGGTCGACGACGACGAGCGGGACACGCCGAACCATCTGTCGAAGTCGCATCTGGTCCGGATCATCAAGCCGCGCGTCGAGGAGATCCTCGAATTGGTGCGCGACCGGCTGAAGGCCTCCGGCTTCTCGGCCGAGGCCGGGCGGCGCGTCGTGCTGACCGGCGGTGCCTGCCAGCTCACCGGCATGCCGGAAGTTGCGCGGCGCGTGCTGGGCGGCCAGGTCCGCACCGGCCGCCCGCTCGGGATCAAGGGTCTGCCGGAAGCGGGCAAGGGCCCGTCCTTCGCGGCGGCAGTCGGCCTGCTGGTCTACCCGCAGGTCGCGCATGTCGAGCATTTCGAACCGCGGGCGGGGGCGTCCTTCTTCGCCCATGCGACCGATGGCTACTTCTCCCGCGTCGGCCGCTGGCTGCGCGAGAGCTTCTAGAGTTGCGGCCCGCACGGCCGAAAGGCGGCGCGGACCGGGGTGAGTACGAGCAGAGCGGGGCTTAAGGCCCCTGGCGTGGAAGACGGGACGGCCCGCCAGGAGCCGGACAAGACAGTGAAAGAGGCAATCATGGCGATGAACCTGCAAGCCCCGGACATCCGGGAACTGAAGCCCCGGATCACCGTGTTCGGTGTCGGTGGCGCCGGCGGCAATGCCGTGAACAACATGATCGAGGCCGGCCTCGACGGCGTCGATTTCGTCTGCGCCAACACCGACGCACAGGCGCTCGCACTCGCCCGCGCCCCGCGCATCATCCAGATGGGCCTCCAGGTCACCGAGGGCCTGGGCGCCGGCTCGCAGCCGGAAGTCGGCCGCGCGGCCGCCGAAGAGGTGATCGACGAGATCCGCGATCATCTCGCCGGCGCCCACATGGTCTTCATCACCGCCGGCATGGGCGGCGGCACCGGCACGGGTGCAGCTCCCGCGATCGCCCGCGTCGCCCGCGACATGGGCATCCTCACCGTCGGCGTGGTGACCAAGCCGTTCCAGTTCGAGGGCCAGCGCCGCATGCGCATGGCCGAGGCCGGCATCGGCGAGCTCAACGAGGCCGTCGACACGCTGATCGTCATCCCGAACCAGAACCTGTTCCGTGTCGCCAACGAGAACACCGGCTTCGCCGACGCCTTCGGCATGGCCGACCAGGTGCTCTATTCCGGCGTCGCCTGCATCACCGACCTGATGGTCCGTCCCGGCCTGATCAACCTCGACTTCGCCGACGTGCGCGCCGTGATGCGCGGCATGGGCAAGGCGATGATGGGCACCGGCGAGGCCCAGGGCGAGAAGCGCGCGCTCTCGGCGGCCCAGGCCGCGATCAACAACCCGCTGCTCGACGACGTCTCGATGAAGGGCGCGCGCGGCCTGCTGATCTCGATCACCGGCGGGCGCGACATGAAGCTCTACGAGGTCGACGAAGCCGCCACCCGCATCCGCGAGGAGGTCGACTCCGAGGCCAACATCATCGTCGGCGCCACCTTCGACGAGGCGCTCGAAGGCACGATGCGCGTTTCGGTGGTCGCCACCGGCATCGACAAGCCGATGTCCGCCCAGGGCGAGCTCGACCCGACCGAAGCCCGGATCGCCGAGGTCGCCGAGCGGCTGAAGGCCGAGGCCCGGCTGCGTTCGGCGGTTCCGAACATCCGCACCTCCGCCTCGGCGCCTGCTCCCGCGCCGATGCCGGCTCCCGCCGCCGAGACCATGATGCCGGAGCCGGTCCGCGCTCCCGCGCCAGCCCCGGTCAGCTTCGCTGCCGATGTCCGCATCGAGCCGGCCCAGCCGCGCCCGGCGATGGTCGCTCCGCCGGTCGTCGAGGCGCCGCCGCCGGAAACCTCCCTGCCGCATCACGAGGACAGCTTCATTCCGCCGATGCCCGAGCGTGCGGTGATCCGCCCGACCCGCATGCCGCGCGTCGAGGACCTGCCGCTGCCCGCCCAGCACCAGATCGCGCAGAGCCGCGGCGCGGTGCCGGCCCCCGCGCCGGCCTCGGTCGAGCAGAAGCGCATGTCGCTGATGCAGCGCCTCGCCTCGGTCGGTTTCGGCCGGAAGGAGGACGAGTATGCCGAGGCGCCGATGGCGCCGCCGGCTCCCGCCCCGCGCCAGGCGCCGCCGGCTCCGGCCGCTGGTCCCAGCGCCGCCCATGCCGAGTTCATGCGCCGCCCGCCGGTGCCTGCGACCCGGCCGGCCCAGGGCCAGCTCGACCAGCTCGGCCGCGCCGCTCCGGCTCGCAATACGGAAGAGGACCAGCTCGAGATCCCGGCCTTCCTGCGCCGCCAGTCGAACTGAGCTTCCGAACCCAGCTTTGCTGGCCGGTTCAACCGGTTTAACAAAAGGCCCGGCGGCACTGTCCGCCGGGTCTTTTTTAACGTCTGAAAAACCATATACATCAAGCAGATGGTTAAGATTTTCTGGCTTTGTAACGTCTGTTACAGAGCGAAAGAAAGCGTGATTTTGAAGCCGATGCGCCTGCGCGTATCTTGCAGCGCATCACCGGGTAAGGGGATTCGGGATTAGTCCCGAGTTCGCTGCACATCAGGGAACCGCATCGATCGTCGAAGAGGTTGCGCCGCGAGGCACCGGCCCAGAGATCGTCGCGCTTGAGATCGGATACTGAGTATGATGGCTGAACGGCAGACGACCCTACGCTCGCCCGTGACCCTCCAAGGCATCGGCGTTCACTCCGGGGCTCCCGCCTGCCTGACCTTGCGGCCCTCCACTGCCAATTCCGGCGTCGTCTTCCTGCGCAAGGGCCTCGAAGGAGGCCATGAGCAGCTGATCCACGCCCGCCACAACAAGGTCAGCGCCACCGAGCTGTGCACCGTGATCGGTGACCAGGCTTCCGGTTCCGTCGCCACGATCGAGCATCTGATGTCGGCCTGCGCCGGCCTCGGCCTCGACAATGTGCTGGTCGAGATCGACGGTCCCGAGATGCCGATCATGGACGGCAGCGCCGCCGAGTTCGTCACCGCCATCGAGGCGACCGGTCTCGTCGCCCTCGGCGCGACCCGCCGCTATCTCAAGGTCCTGCGCCCGGTCCGCATCGAGCAGGGCCGCGCCTTCGCCGAGCTTTCGCCGTCGGAGAGCGGCTTTCGCCTCGATGTCGAGATCGACTTCGACACCAAGGCGATCGGCCGCCAGCGCAAGATCTTCGATCTCGACCCTGAGGCTTATGCCCGCGAGATCTCCCGCGCCCGCACCTTCGGCTTCATGCGCGATGTCGAGCAGCTCTGGAAGGCCGGCTTTGCGCTCGGCGCCTCGCTCGACAACACCGTCGCGATCGGCGACGACAAGGTGATCAATCCCGAAGGCCTGCGCTACGCCGACGAGTTCGTGCGCCACAAGGTCCTCGACGCGGTGGGCGACCTTGCGCTCGCCGGCTACCCGATCCTCGGCGAGTTCCGTTCCTATTGCGGCGGTCACCGCATGAACGTCCGGATCCTCGAGGCCCTGTTCGCCGACCGCGCCAATTACGCGATCGTCGAGGCCCAGCCGGCCTTCGCCCACCATGCGGTGCAGATGGCGGCCGGCCCGGTGCCTGCTGCGCTCGCGCCCGACCTGCACTGAGCAGGGTATTACGCGACGCCACGCCTTGCATTCGCCCGTTTCCTGTTGGAAACGGCGAACGCACTGCATGAAGCGCCCGTCACGCTTGGCGAATAGGCTGCTTCTGAGCTAAAGCCAATTCGCGCGCTCTTACCGAAGGGCGTCACAAGGACGGATGAAGTGAGCGTCATGCGGCTGAAGACAATCAACTCCGGCGAAACGACCAGCGGCGGCAAGCGCCTTGTGTTGGCCTTTGCCCTTGCGGCCGCGCTCGGCGGCTGCGACACGATGAGCGCGCTCAACCCCTTCGATCGCCCCGAGACCTACAAGCCCGAGGTGGTGGCTGAGGTTCCGGCCGACAAGCTCTACAATGAAGGCCTCGCCCGTCTCCAGAACGGCGACACCGAAGGCGCGAACAAGAAGTTCGACGAGATCGACAAGCAGGCGCCGTTCTCGCCCTATTCGAAGAAGGGCCTGATCATGGCCGCCTACTCGAATTACGAGGCGCAGAAGTACGACGACGCGATCACGGCCTCGAAGCGCTTCCTGGCGCAGAACCCGGCGAGCCCGGACGCGGCCTATGCGCAGTACATCCTGGCGATGTCCTATTACAACCAGATCCCCGACGCGACGCGCGACCAGGAGCGCACCGACCAGGCGCTGCGTGCGATGCAAGAGCTGCTCGACCGCTATCCGAAGTCGGAATACGTGCTCGACGTGCGCGAGAAGATGCTGGTCGCGCGCGACCAGCTCGCCGGCAAGGAGATGAATGTCGGGCGTTTCTATCTCGAGAAGCGCAACTACACCGGCGCCGTCGGCCGCTTCCGCGACGTCATCACCAAGTATCAGACCACGCGCCATGTCGAGGAGGCGCTGATGCGCCTGACCGAGGCCTATATGGCCCTCGGCATCACCAACGAGGCGCAGACCGCCGCGGCGGTACTTGGTCACAACTTCCCTGACAGCCCCTGGTACAAGGACGCCTATACGCTCCTGGAGAGTGGCGGCCTGCAGCCACGCGAGGACCGCGGATCCTATATCAGCCGGGCCTTCAACGGCTTCACGCGCGCTGTCGTCGGGTTGACCGGTCTCGGCCGCCTCTGAGGCGGCCGGTGTCCCGGCGAGGTCATCTGCAGCCGGCACAAGGGGGCTGAGTCGCCATGCTCGCTCAGCTCTCGATCCGCGACATCGTTCTGATCGACCGGCTCGACCTGGGCTTCGAGGACGGGCTCAGCGTGCTGACCGGCGAGACCGGCGCCGGCAAGTCGATCCTGCTCGACGGCTTCGCGCTGGCGCTGGGCGCACGCGGTGACGGCGGTCTGGTGCGCCATGGCGAGACGCAAGGTCAGGTCAGCGCGGTCTTCGACCTGCCGATGGCGCATCCGGCGCGGGCCCTCGCCCAGGCGCAGGAGATCGACACCGACGGCGACCTGATCCTGCGGCGCGTGCAATATGCCGACGGGCGCACCCGCGCCTTCGTCAACGACCAGCCGGTCAGCGTCCAGATCCTGCGGATGATCGGCGCGGCGCTCGTCGAGATCCATGGTCAGCACGACGACCGCGCTCTCACCGACCCGGCCCAGCACCGCACCATCCTCGACAGCTTTGGCGAACTGACCGCGCAGTCGGC
This sequence comes from Allobosea sp. FBZP-16, assembly GCF_002831785.1. NCBI lineage: Bacteria > Pseudomonadati > Pseudomonadota > Alphaproteobacteria > Hyphomicrobiales > Alloboseaceae > Allobosea > Allobosea sp. FBZP-16. The sequence continues at coordinate 28,978 of NZ_LNCQ01000005.1, forward strand.
CGAGGTCGCCCGTGCCAGCGAGACGCTCAAAAAGGCGCGCCAGGCCCTGCAGAGCCAGCGCATGCGGGTCGAGACTGCGCGCAAGGAGGCCGATTTCCTGCGCCATGCCGTGGCCGAGCTCGGCAAGCTCGCCCCCGAGCCAGGCGAGGAGGACGCGCTCGCCGCAAAGCGTCAGGGCATGATGGCTGCCGAGAAGGTCGCTCGCGACATCATTGAGGCCTATGAGGCGGTAGGCGGTACCGCTTCGCCAGTTTCCGCCCTGTCGGGCGTGCTGCGCCGGCTGGAGCGCCGTGCCGCCCAGGCGCCGGAGCTGGTCGACCCCTCGATCGCGGCGCTGACCACGGCGGTGGTCGCGCTGGAGGAGGCAGGGGAGACGCTGCAGGCAGCGGTACGCGCTGCCGGATTCGATCCGCGCGTGCTGGAGCGCGTCGAGGAGCGGCTGTTTGCGCTGCGCGCGGCCGCGCGCAAATTCGATGTCCCGGTCGATGCGCTGGCGGCGCTGGCGCAGACCATGGCGGCAGACCTTGCTGCGCTCGACGAGAGCGAGGGCTCGCTGAAGCGTCTGGAGGCGGAGCTCGCCGAAGCCGAAGCGGCCTATGTCGCGCTCGCGACGGCCTTGTCCGCAGGGCGCATCAGGGCCGCTTCGGCGCTCGATGCGGCGGTGAAGGCGGAATTGCCGCCGCTCAAGCTGGAGCGGGCGCGTTTCATCACGCAGATCGACAGCGACCCCGATGCGCGCGGGCCGGAAGGGCTCGACCGCGTCGAGTTCTGGGTCGAGACCAATCCGGGAACGCGGCCGGGGCCGATGATGAAGGTCGCCTCGGGCGGCGAGCTCTCGCGTTTCATGCTGGCGCTGAAGGTGGTGCTGGCCGAGCGCGGCTCGGCGCCGACCCTGGTGTTCGACGAGATCGACACCGGCGTCGGCGGCGCTGTGGCGGATGCGATCGGCGAGCGGCTGGCCCGATTGGCGGCGCGGGTCCAGGTGATCTCGGTGACGCATGCGCCGCAGGTCGCGGCCAAGGCCGGCCAGCATTTCCTGATCGCCAAGTCGGGCGATGGCGGGGAGGGCGCCGATGAGCGCACCGTCACCCGCGTCTCGGCCTTGCAGGATGGTACGCGGCGCGAGGAGATCGCCCGCATGCTCGCCGGCGCCTCGATTACCGAGGAGGCGAGGGCGGCCGCCGGCAAGCTGCTCGATGCGGCCGGAGTGCGCCGCTAGCAGCGGTTTTTGATCGAGTTCGGCCGCGCAAACCGTCATTGCGAGGAGCGCAGCGACGAAGCAATCCACGATGGCTCGCTCTGCTGCCCCTGGATTGCGTCGCTTCGCTCGCAATGACGATTCAGGCCGGGATCAGCTCGTATCCCGTGCCGGTCGAGACCACGCGTCTAAAGCCTTCGATGTGGCCGCCCGAGACGAGCCAGCTTTCATCCGCTGCGCGAGCAAGGATGGCGCGGCGAGAGGAAAAGGCGGTGGCGGCGTCGAAATCATAGACGAAGCCGATCCCCGGATCGGTGGCCTGCAGATCGGAGAGATGCAGCGCATCGCCCCAGAGCAGGAGGCTGTGCTCGCCTTCGATCAGGTAGCCGCTATGGCCGGCGGTATGGCCGGGGAGAGGGATCAATGTGATCCCCGGTTGCATGATGCCGGCCGGGGCAGGGTGGATGCGGCCAGCATAGTGCTTCTTCACCGCTGCCGTGACGGCGAAACCGCCTTGCCGGTTCTGTGGCGTCTTTGCGCGGTTGGTCTCCTCGCCGAAGAAACCGAAATCGGCGTCGGGCACGATGATCTCGGCATTCGGGAAGCGGGCGCGATCGCCGTCGAACAGCCCGAGCGCATGGTCGCCGTGGAGATGCGTGATCAGGACACGTTTGACCTGTTCAGGTGCAATGCCGGCGCCAGCCATGGCGGCGGGGGCATGGCCCATCGCCTCGCCCCATGAGGGGCCGGTGCCGGCGTCGATCAGGGTGATCCCGCTGGCGCCCTTCAGAACGAAGCAGTTGACGGGTATGCTGACCTTCGGCTTGCCCCAGCGCGCCACGGCCTCGTCGCGAGCAGCCTCGCCATCGGCATGGATCAGAACGTCGAGCGGCGCCTCGAAGATCCCATCGTGGAGCGTGAGCACGTCATAGGCGCCGACGCGTCGCCAAGTCTCGCCCATCTCCACAGACCCCCGCTCCGGTGTGTTATGCTTAGACCATGCAGCTCTTGCCGCCGACAACGGAGCGGGCGGCATGGCCGGCATCTGCTGCCGCATACGGGATGGACCGATGCTGCATTCCCTTTTCCTGCGATTTCCTCTATGTGCAGCGCAATATCGCGGTGCCGCGTCCGGCGCCGCCCCTCGTTCTGCGTGCTGCCGACCCGCCAGCTGCAATCTAAGGCCTGACATCGATGTCCTTCATCTCCACGAGTGCGCCGCTGGCGCGGGCGCTCGCCGACCGTAATTACAGCGAGCCGACTCCCGTCCAGACCGCCGTGCTGGAAGGTGCGGCCGCCGGCCGCGACCTGCTGGTCTCCTCGCAGACCGGCTCGGGCAAGACCGTGGCCTATGGCCTCGCCATCGGCGCCGACCTGCTCGGCGACGCCGAGGCCCTGCCGCGGGCCGAACGGCCACTGGCGTTGATCGTCGCGCCGACGCGCGAACTCGCCCTCCAGGTCCAGCGCGAGCTCAGCTGGCTCTACAAGCAGACCAATGCCCGCGTGATCTCCTGCGTCGGCGGCATGGATCCACGCCGCGAAGCGGCCCTGCTCGACGAGGGCGCGCACATCGTCGTCGGCACGCCCGGCCGTCTGCGCGACCATATCGAACGCCGCCGCCTCGATGTTTCGGGCCTGCGGGCGGTCGTGCTCGACGAAGCCGACGAGATGCTCGATCTCGGCTTTCGCGACGATCTCGAATTCATCCTGAAGTCAGCGCCGGAAGAGCGCCGCAGCTTGCTGTTCTCGGCGACGCTGCCGAAGGCGATCATCGCCCTGGCGCGCAGCTATCAGCGCGATGCCCTGCGCATCGAGGTCGCCGGCGGCGAGCGCGGCCATGCCGATATCGAGTATCGCGCCATTCGTGTCTTCCCGAAGGAGGCCGAGCTCGCGGTCGTCAACCTGCTGCGTTTCCACGATTCGCCGACGGCGCTGGTGTTCTGCAACACCCGCAACGCGGTGCGCCATCTCGAGGCGATCCTGCTGGAGCGCGGCTTCTCGGCCGTGGCGCTCTCGGGCGAGCTCAGCCAGAGCGAGCGCAATTCGGCGCTGCAGGCCTTGCGCGACGGCCGAGCCCGCGTCTGCGTCGCGACCGACGTCGCGGCGCGCGGCATCGACCTGCCGGGGCTGACCCTGGTCATCCATGCCGAGCTGCCGAACGATCCCGAGGTGATGCAGCATCGCTCGGGCCGTACCGGGCGCGCCGGCAAGAAGGGCACCAGCGTGCTGCTGGTGCCGGCCTCGCGCCGGCGCAAGGCCGAGATGCTGATCGCCGAAGCCAAGATCGAGGCGAGCTGGGCCGGCCCGCCGACGCAGGACGAGATCCGCGTGCTCGACGAGCAGCGCCTGCTGAGCGACCCCATGCTCTCCGGCGAGGCGAGCGAGGACGATGCGACGATGGTCGCAGCGCTCCTGGCGGGGCGCTCGGCGGAGGAGATCGCAGCGGCGCTGGTGCGGGTCTACCGCTCGCGCCTGCCGGCAGCCGAAGAGGTCGGCGACCCCAACTTCGGTCGTGACGAGCGCCGCCCGGCGCGCAGCAATGAAGATTATGCGAGGCCGCGCGAGCATGGCGGAGCCGAGCGACCGGAGCGCCGCGAGAGGTCGGGTCCGCGCGGCGACACCGTCTGGTTCCGCCTGAATATCGGGCGCAAGGACGGGGCCGATCCGCGCCAGCTCCTGCCGATGCTGTGCCGGCGCGGCAAGATCACGCGCGACGAGGTCGGCGCGATCCGCATCTTCGACAAGGAGACCAAGGTCGAGATCGATGCCGAGGTCGCGGAGCGCTTCGCTCAGCTCGCCAGGGCTGTCGACCGCGACAAGATCATCATCGAGCCGGTTACCGGCGAGGAGGAGCGTCGCCCGGCCAAGCCCTTCGCCGAGAAGGCGAGCCATGCGCCGCGCAGCGCTCATCCGGTGCGTGAGCGCGACGAGCGTTCGTCAGCCCCGGCGCGGAAGCCCTATGAGGGCAAGGGCAAGCCGTTCGGCGCCAAGCCCTATGATCCGACGCGGCGCGATCGCGAGCCGGCCTATGAGGAAACCGCGATCCTCCGGCCGGAGCGCTCCTTCGACAAGAAGAGCGATCAGGGCGGCAAGCCGTTTGCCGGCAAGTTCAAAGGCGGCAAGTTCGAGGGCGGCAAGAAGCCTTTCGGAGCTCCGCAGGGCGGCGAGCGACCGGCCGCCAGCGATGCACGGCCTGCGGGCAAAAGCTTCGGCGACAAAAAGCCGTTTGGAGCCAAGAAGCCTTTTACCGGCAAGAAGCCTTTCGGAGCGAAGAAACCACGCCGCGACGACCGCTGACGCGCCTTGTCGCCATGGTCGGGCTTGCCCCGACCATGGCTGTCTTCTTTCGCCGAATGTGCCGTTCCAGTCATGGATGCTCGCCCCAAATGGCGAGCATGATGAGCTGAATCAGCGCAAGCCGAGGAAAGACAGGATCGCCAGGACGACGACGACAAGACCGACGATGTAGATGATGTTGTTCATGGTGGAGCCCCCTCCGGTTGCGGTGCCGTCGCATCTGCACGGCTGACGGTGCGTGCGACCTTGCCGCAGCACTCTCGCAACGCGATGCATGGCGGGATTGTTCCGGAACCGTCGCATAGCTGTTGCACTCTCCCGCCATCCGCTCCCACAATGCCCGCCCGGGCAGAGACCCGGACGGGGGAATGCCATGAGGACGATGGGTAAGGCGCTCGGCGCCGTGTTGATGTTGGCCGGGCTCGTTCTGCCCGCCGCCGCGCAGGACCGGCTGGTGATCGCCGGGCGCGATGCCGGCTTCGCGCCGGCGCTGGCCAAGATGGTCGAACTCTACCAGGCCAAGAATCCGAACGTGAAGATCGAGCGGCTCGAGCTCGGCGGCAGCCCGCTCTATGAGCGCCTCGCGGTCGGCGCGCGCGAGAAGACGGCGGCGACCGACGTCGCCATGCTCGACGACATCTGGGCGCCGGAGTTCATGGCGCGCGGCTGGCTCACCGACCTCGACACCGTGGGCGGCCTGCCGGGCGAGTTCGTCAAGTCGGCGATCGACGTCTCCAAGCACAACGGCAAGCTCTATGCCGCGCCCTTCGTCGGCAACATCGCGATGTTCGCCTATCGCAAGGACCTGCTCGCCAAGCACGGCTTCGAGCGTCCCAAGACTTGGAGCGACGTGATCAAGGCGGCGCAGGCGATCCAGGACAAGGAGCAGGGGGTCTCCGGCCTCGTCTTCCGCGGCATCAAGGGCAACCCGATCGTCACCTCGTTCCTGCCGGTGCTGTGGGCGCATGGCGGCGAGGTGGTGAGCGCCGACGGCAAGGCCGTGCTCGACAGCCCTGAGGCCGAGAAGGCGCTGGCCCAGTTCCTCTCGTTCAAGGCGCTCGCGCCGAAGGGCGTCGAAACCTACAACGCGACCGAATTGCGCGATGCGATCCAGCAGGGCCGCGCCGCGATCGCAGTCGAGATGTGGTCGTCCTGGGCCGGCACGCTCGACGGCAACGCCTCGAAGGTCGCCGGCCAGGTCGAAGTCGTCGCCACACCGGGCGAGGTCAAGGGACCGGCGCCGATGCTCGGCGCCTGGCTGCTCGGCATCCCCGCGGATTCGCCGAACAAGGCGCGTGCCGCCGACTTCATCCGCTTCGTCACTTCGGCTGAGAACCAGAAGCTGATCGCGCTCGAAACCGGCAACCCGCCGACGCTCACGGCGCTGTTCAACGACAAGGACCTCGTCGCCAAGTATCGCTGGTATCCGGCGCAGCTCGAGGCGCTGAACGTCGCCCAGGCGCGTCCGCGCATCAGCCAGTGGGCCCGCGTCGAGACCATTCTGGGCGACTATCTCCAGCTCGCCCTGATCGGCCAGCTGCAGCCCAAGCAGGCGCTGACCGAGGCCAACGCCCAGATCGCCCGCGCCCTGACGCGCTGAGCGATTCTTGCCCAGCCTATCTCTCGCGGTCGTCCCGGGCACGCATAGCGCGACCCGGGACCCATGCCTGAACCTCCTTCGGAGGCGTTCCAGCATGGATCCCGGATCTCCGCTTCGGTGCGTCCGGGATGACTGCGGAGGGATATTCTCAGTTCAATGCCTTTGATCTCATGACCGCTTCCCGCCGCCTGCTGCCCTGGCTCCTGCTGACGCCGGCGCTCATCATCTTCGCCGGTCTGACGCTCTATCCGCTTGGGCGGACGCTGGCGCTGTCGCTGTTCGCCACCGATTACGGCTTCGAGAACGCCAAGTTCATCGGCCTCGAGAATTTTCGCGAGCTTTGGGACAGCCGCTTCTTTCGGCAGGCGGTGACCAACACCGTGCTGTTCACGGTGGTCGCGACCGTGCTCGAGGTCGCGGCCGGCCTGGGCCTCGCGCTGCTGCTCGACCGCGCCTTTCCCGGCCGCACGCTGGTGATGACGCTCCTGCTTGCGCCCTTCGTGCTCTCGACCATGGTGGTCACCGCGATCTGGCGGGCCTGGTTCCATTTCGATCTCGGCTTCCTCAACAACCTCCTGCGCGCCGTCGGCCTGCCCGGCGTGCCCTGGCTGTTCGACCCGAACCTAGCGCTCTGGTCGATCGTGCTGGTCGATCTCTGGCAGACCGCGCCCTTCGCCTTCCTGATCATCTTCGCGGGCCTGCGGCTGATCCCGCAGGACGTCTACGAGGCCGCCCGCGTCGACGGCGCCGGACCGTGGCGGCGCTTCCGCGACATGACGCTGCCGCTGCTCGCGCCCTATCTCTTCGTCGCGGCGCTGCTGCGCTCGGTCGACAGCTTCAAGCTGTTCGACAAGGTCTACGCCATGACCGGCGGCGGGCCGGGGCAGGCGACCGAGACGGTCTCGATGTTCGTCTACCGGCAGGGCTTCCGCTTCTTCGACATCGGGCTGGCCTCCGCCGCCGCCGTGGTGATGATCCTCGTCGCCGGGCTGCTTGCCGTCGTCTATGCGGCCTCGCTGCTCAAAGGGGCTGGCCGATGATCCGGATCACCGCCGCCTTCGGGCTCTGCGCGCTGTCGCTGATCCCGCTGGTCTGGATGGTCGCGACTTCGTTGAAGCCGCCGGCCGAATATGTCTCGACCTCGATCGCGCTCTGGCCTCAGAATCCGACGCTGGCGCATTATCGCGTCTTGCTCGACGGCGGGATGTGGCGGCTGGGGCTCAACAGCGTCGTGGTGGCGCTCGGCACCGTGGCCCTGTCGTTGCTGGCCGGCTTGCCGGCGGCATATGCGCTGGCGCGCTTCGAATTGCCCAGGCGCTTCGACATTGTCTTCCTCGGCTTCGTCCTGGTGATCAAGCTGGCGCCGCCGATCGCGCTCGCCATCCCGCTCTACCAGGTGCTGCGGGCGCTCGGCCTGCTCGACACCCATCTCGGGCTGATCCTCGCCAACCAGATCCTGGCGCTGCCCTTCGCGATCTGGATGCTGCTCGGCTTCGTGCGCGACGTGCCCTATTCCTTCGAGGAGGCGGCGATGCTCGACGGCGCCGGCTTCGTGAAGCGGCTGCTGGAGATTGTCGTGCCGCTGCTGATGCCTGGGCTGGTCGCGACCGCGGTCTTCGTTGCGATCATGAGCTGGAACGAGTTCCTGTTCGCGCTGCTCTTCATCCAGACGCCGTCGAAATTCACGTTGCCGGCGTTCATCGCGACGCTGATCAACGAGGACGAGACCTTGTGGGGCAAGCTCTCCGCGATGGGACTGATCGCCTCGCTGCCGGTTCTGCTCGCAGTCGGGCTGGTCCGGCGTGGGCTGACGCGCGAGGTCTCGGTCGACCAGCATTGAGGGGCGCTATTCCCTCTCCCCTTGCGGGAGAGGGCTAGGGTGAGGGGTCTCGCGACGCTTCCGCCCATCGATGGGCGCCGCTACCGATTTCGTCCTGCGCGACCCCTCATCCGGCCCTTCGGGCCACCTTCTCCCGCAGGGGGAGAAGGGAAGGGCGCCTCATTCGGCCTGAGAGGGTCGGCTCAAGGCCGACCATGACCCCAGTGGAAGGCTCACCGCGGCACGACCTTGCGGTAGAGGTGCCAGCTGGCGTGGCCGAGGATCGGCATGACAATGATCAGGCCGACCAGCACCGGCAGCGAGCCGAGCACCAGCAGGGCCGTGATCGTCAGCGCCCAGTACAGCATGCCGCGCGGGCTCTTCTCGACGGCGGCCATCGAGGTCTTCACTGCGGTCGCCATGCTGACATGCCGGTCGAGCATCAGCGGGAAGGAAATCACCGTCATCGAGAACACCAGGATGGCGAAGAGCAGCCCGAGCGCGTTGCCGAGGATGATCATCGTCCAGCCGTTCGCGGTGGTCAGTAGCGGCGTCATGAAGCCCCCGAAGGAGTCGAGCGGGACATCGCCCATCAGCCAGCGATAGATGATCCAGGCGCTGAACAGCCAGGCCAGGAAGACGCCCATCAGCAACGCGCCGAGCGTCGCGATCTGGCCGATTCCGGGCGAATGCACGACGTCGAGCGCATGCTTCCAGGAGGTGTCCATGCCGAGTTCGCGGCGGCGGCTGATCTCGTAGAGGCCGATCGCGGCGAAGGGGCCGAGCAGGGCGAAGCCCGAGGCCAGCGGGAACAACAGCGGGAAGATATTGTAGCTCACCGTCAGACGGGCGAGCAGGATGCCGGCAATCGGATAGATGAGCGCGATAAAGAGCAGGTGGCTCGGCTGGGCGATGAAGTCGGCATAGCCCTGCCTGAGGGCCTCCTTGATGTCGGTGATGCCGATCTCGTTGACGGGCAGGGCATCGGCAGGCGCAGCGTCGTTCGCCGCCATCGGGGGATGATGGATATGGGTATCGGCCATGGCGTTCTTCCCGGTTGCGGCCCGGTTCGCCTAGGCGGTCCTGACGCAATCCTCCGGTCAAGACCTGCGAGGCGTCGAGCATCCATTTCAGCGAGGGGAGCCTACACCCGGCGCGCTCCTGCCACAAATCGGCGTACCCAAATCGTGAAACAGGCGCTTCGCAGCGGACTTCCCCTCAACTAGAACTGCGCCATGGCCGACACTGTTCCCACGCCCGTCGAAGATCTGACGCCCGAAGCCGCCCGCGCCGAGCACCAGCTGCTGGCGCCCGAGATCGCCGCGGCGAACGAGGCCTATCACAGCGACAGCGCGCCGATCATGGACGACGCGACTTTCGACGCGAAGTTCCGCCGGCTGACCGCCCTGGAGAGCGCCTTTCCTGAACTGAAGGGCACCGAAGCGCTCTCCGACAAGGTCGGCGCCAAGCCCTCCGGCAAGTTCGCCAAGATCCGGCATCGCGTGCCGATGCTGTCGCTCAACAACGCCTTCGCCGACGAGGACATCGCCGATTTCGTCACGCGGGTGCGCACCTTCCTTGGCCGCAAGGACGACCAGCCGATCGCCTTCACCGCGGAGCCGAAGATCGACGGGCTCTCCCTCTCGCTGCGCTATGAGAAGGGCGAGCTCATCAGCGCCGCGACGCGTGGTGATGGCGAGGAGGGCGAGGACGTCACGGCCAACGCCCGAACCATCTCTGAAATCCCGCACCGTTTGAAGGGCAAGGACGTCCCCGAGATCGCCGAGGTGCGCGGCGAGATCTATCTCGGCCATGCCGATTTCGCCGCGATCAACCAGCGCCAGCGCGAGAAGCAGGAGCGCGAATTCGCCAATCCGCGCAATGCTGCCGCCGGCTCGCTGCGGCAGCTCGACGTCTCGATCACCGCCAGCCGGCCCTTGCGCTTCTTCGCCTATGCCTGGGGCGAGATGCCGGTCCTGCCGGCGCCGACGCAGTTCGGCGTGGTCGAGGCCTTCGCGCGCTGGGGTTTCAGGACCAACCCGCTGATGGCGCGCTGCGACAGCGTCGAGGCGCTGCTGGCACATTACCGGTCGATCGAGGCCCAGCGCGCCGCGCTCGGCTACGATATCGACGGCGTGGTCTACAAGGTCGACGAGCTCGCTCTGCAGGCCCGGCTCGGCTTCGTCGCGCGCGCGCCGCGCTGGGCGATCGCCCACAAATTCCCGGCCGAGCTCGCGACCACCGTGCTGGAAGCGATCGATATCCAGGTCGGTCGCACCGGGGCGCTTTCGCCGGTGGCGCGGCTGAAGCCGGTGACGGTCGGCGGCGTCGTCGTCACCAATGCGACGCTGCACAATGAGGATTACATCCGCGGCTTCGATTCGAAGGGGCTGCCGATCCGCGACGGCAGCGACATCCGCATCGGCGACACCGTCACGGTGAAGCGCGCCGGCGACGTGATTCCGCGGGTCGAGGCGGTCGATCTGACGAAACGTCCCGCCGACGCGCAGCCTTACGTCTTCCCGACGACCTGCCCGGTCTGCGGCTCGGATGCGGTGCGCGAGCACAATCCGCGCTCGGGCAAGGAGGATGCGGTGCGCCGCTGCACCGGCGGGCTGATCTGCGAGGCGCAGGCGGTCGAGCGCCTGAAGCACTTCGTCTCGCGCGACGCGCTCGATATCGACGGCCTCGGCGACAAGCAGATCGAGTTCTTCCACGCCGATCCGGATTTGCCGGTGAAGGAGCCGGCCGACATCTTCACGCTGGCTGAGCGCGATGCGGCAAACCTGAAGAAGCTCAAGGACAAGGAAGGCTTCGGCGCGACCAGCACCAAGAAACTGTTCGAGGCGATCGACGACCGGCGGAGGCCCCCGCTCAACCGCTTCATCTTCGGGCTCGGCATCCGTCATATCGGCGAGACCAATGCCCGCCTGCTGGCGCGCCATTACGGCTCGTTCGAGGCTTTGCAGACGGCCTGCCTCGCCGCCGAGAACCCGGAGAGCGAGGAGCGCGCGGCGCTCGACGCGATCGACGGCGTCGGCCCGACCGTGGTCGAGGCGCTGCTGCAGTTCTTCGCCGAGGAGCACAACCAGCAGATGCTCGCCCGGCTGCTACGAGAGGTCGAGCCGCAGCCGCTCGAGGCGGTGGCGTCATCCAGCCCGGTGGCCGGCCAGATCGTCGTCTTCACCGGCGCGCTGGAGCGCATGACCCGCGACGAGGCCAAGGCGATGGCCGAGCGGCTGGGCGCCAGGGTCGCCGGCTCGGTCTCGTCGAAGACGGACCTGCTGGTGGCCGGGCCGGGCGCCGGCTCGAAGCTCAAGGATGCCGCCAAGCACGGCGTCAAGGTGATCGACGAGGCTGGCTGGTTCGAGCTGGTGGGTGGGTAGGCCTTTCCTTCTCCCCTTGCGGGAGAAGGTGGCTCGGCGAAGCCGAGACGGATGAGGGGTCTCACGACGATCGCAGTCTTCGCGCCTGGAATATGCTGTCGTTCGATAGGGCAGCGCGACCCCTCATCCGGCCCTCCGGGCCACCTTCTCCCGCAAGGGGAGAAGGAGTCGGCCACCGATTGCCTAACTCCGCCCTGCCGCGAGCGTGCAGATCATCCGCGCGACTTCATAAGACTTCTCGAAGGCCGGCACGGGCAGGAATTCGTAGCGCGAGTGGAAATTATAGGCGCCGGTGAAGAAGTTCGGCGTCGGCAGGCCGCGGGCCGAGAGCGCCGCGCCGTCGGTGCCGCCGCGCATCGGGATCTGCTTCTTCCTGATCTGCAAGCGCTCCAGCGCTCCGAACAGCAGCTCGACCGGGCGCTGGTCGTCGCCCAGGCTGTCGTGGATGTTGCCGTAGGTGTCGCTGACCACGCATGCGACCCGCCCGGTCGGGTAGAGCGCGGCGATCTCGTTCGCGACCTCCTCGATGCGGCGCTTGCGCGCTTCAAAGCTCTGCCGGTCGAAATCGCGGATCAGGGCGCCGAGCCTCGCTTCGCTGGCATTGGCGGTGATGGCATTGAACCAGACATAGCCCTCGCGCCCCTCGGTGTTTTCCGGCGTCTCGGCGCGATCGAACCGGGCGATGAAGTCCTGCGCCATCAGCACCGGGTTCACCAGCACGCCCTTGGCCGACATCGGGTGGGTGCTGACGCCGGTCAGCGTGATCTCGGCGGCAGCGGCGTTGAAGTTCTCGATCACCACCTCGCCGAGCTCGCAGCAGTCGATCGTGTAGGCGAAGTCGCAGGGAAACCGGGCGAGGTCGAGGACCTTGGCGCCCCTTAGGCCGATCTCCTCGTCCGGCACAAAGGCGACGGCGATATCGCCATGCTTGTCCTGCGGGCCGAGGTTGGCGAGCAAGGTCATGATCACCGTGATCGCCGCCTTGTTGTCGGCGCCGAGCACGCTGGTGCCGTCGCTGGCGATGATCTCGGCCCCCAGCCAGTCGCGCAGCTGCGGATGCTCGGCGACGCGCAGCCAGATATCCCGGTCGCGGTTGAGGCAGAGATCCTCGCCCTCGAAACGCAGCAGCTGCGGGCGGATATCGGGCGAGAGGCCGGCATCGAAGGTGTCGAGATGGGCGATGAAGCCGATCCTCGGTGCATCCGGCACGGTGCCGCGCTTCACTGCCGTGACGGTGGCGCGATCGTCGATCTCGACGTCGTCGAGGCCGAGCGCGCGCAATTCGTCGGCCAGGAGCTCGGCGAGGCGCTGCTGGCCCGGCGTGCTCGGCAGCGTCGTCACCTTGATGTCGCTCTGGCTGGAAACCGCGGCATAGCGAAAGAAGCGTTCAATCAATTGCTGGCGGATGCTCATGGTCGTCCCGTCGAACGCTTGGCGGACTGTGGTCGGCAAGGCGCCCCGAGGCGCTGCCGGCAGGGGAGGCGTCGACCGGCCGCGTCGCGCGGATCGGCGGCTCGGTATTGCGGAAATGGCTTGGCGGCTTTCCGATCACGCGCTTGAAGGCGCGGCTGAACGAGGCTTCCGAATCGTAGCCGAGACGGCGCGCTACCGCCGAGATCCGCATCCGGTCCCGCTCCAGCCATTGCCGGGCCTGATGCATCTGGACCTGCAGGACGTAGCGCGCCGGCGTCTCGCCGACGACGCTGGCGAAGCGCTCGGCAAAGGCGGAGCGCGACGCGTGCATCACCCTGGCGAGCGCATCGACCGTCCAGTTCTCGCTCGGGCTGAGATGGATCGCGGCGAGGACACGGCCGATATCGGGGTCGCGCGCGGCGGCCACCCAGCCGGTGGCCGTGCCGCAGCCGCGCTCGACCCAGGAGCGGATCAGGGCGGCGGCGACGACATCGGCGAGGCGGGTCAGGATGCCGCCGGCGCCGACGCGATCGAGCGCGAGTTCGCACGCCATGGTGGTCAGCAAGGCGGGAATGGCCGGCTCGGCCACCGCCATTTCATGCACCCACATCAGCTCCGGCATCATCCGCAACATCGGATGCTGGGCGTCGACGTTGAAGCAGAGGCTGGCGCTGAAGAACAGGGTCGCCTCGCCGTCGGCTTCTCCGGAGCCGCCGCCGCGCGCCTCGGCGATCTCGCCGCAGCAGTGCTGGAAGGCGCAGTGCCCGTTCGGCGTCGCCGAGAGGCCGGGCTCGCTGGCGAGCGCATGCTCGACGCCGCGAGGCATCAGCACGGCGTCGCCCTGTTCGAGTCGGCACCACTCGCCCTCGGGCGTGCGCAGCCAGCAGCCCCGCTCCGCCATGAAGTGCAGGCGCGCCGCCGGCTGGGCCGGGAACAGCAGGCACCACGGCGTCGTCATCTGGTAGCGAGCGTAATCTACGCCTTCGAGCCGGAGGCCGCGCAGCATCTCCGTCAGCGGATCCGGTCCCGATCTTCTGGACGATTGGTCAAGCATAGCGGGTTTTCTAGCATGGAAGCTCCAGCCGGTCACGCCTAACTCCGGTGTCCGAACTTCTCCGATCCTTTTGGAGCATCCGATGTCGGATTCCTTGTCAGCCACAGCCGATGCCGAGCTCGTCGGCATCGTCCCCGAAGAGCGCACGGCCGCCTGGCCTGCGGTCTTCGCCCTCGCAATGGGCGTGTTCGCGCTCGTCAGCGCCGAATTCCTGCCCGCCAGCGTCCTGACCTCCATCGCCGCAGATCTCTCGATCAGCGTCGGCGCCGCCGGACAGACCGTCACGATGACCTCGCTGGTCGGCGTCGCCGCGGCGATCTTCACGCCGATCGTCACCAGCCGCTTCGACAGGCGGCTGGTGCTCTGGTCGCTGCTCTCGCTGCTCGCCTTGTCGAGCCTGGTCACGGCGTTGGCCAACGGCTTCGTCATGCTGCTGGCGGCGCGTTTCCTGCTTGGTCTCGCGCTCGGCGGCTTCTGGTCGATGGCGCCGGCGCTGACGCTGCGGCTGGTGCCGGCGCAGTCGGTGCCGCGGGCGCTGGCGTTGATCTCGGCCGGTGTCTCGGCCGCCTTCATCGGCGGCGGACCGCTCGGGGCCTATCTCGATTCCCTGATTGGCTGGCGGATGGTGTTCGGGCTCTCGGCCGGCCTTGCCGGCGTCGCCCTGCTGGCGTTGCTGGCGACGATGCCGCCCTTGCCGCCTCAGGCGGCGCCGCGGCTGGGCACGCTGGGGATCCTGTTCGCGCGCCCGAGTATCCGGCTGATGCTGATCTCGGTGCTCGTCATCATCTCAGGACAGTTCACCGGCTTCACCTATATCCGGCCCTTCCTCGAGCAAGCGCCGCAGCTCGGCGTCGGCGCGATCACTATCGTCCTGCTCGGCTACGGCCTCGGCAATGTCGTCGGCAACTTCGCCGGTGGCGTTGTCGCGGGACGCGGCGTCAAGCTCGCGATCGTCTCCTTTGCGCTGACGATCGGCATCCTGGGCCTTGTCTTGCTCCAGTTCGGAGCTTCGCCGATCGTGGCGGGGATCGCGGTCGCGCTCTGGGGCTTCGCCTTCGGTTTCGCGCCGGTCGGCTTCCAGACCTGGATGGTGCGCGTCGCGGCAGACCATGCCGAATCGGTGAGCGGGCTGGTGACGGCGGCCTTCCTGGTCGCGATCGCCGGTGGCGCGGTGCTTGGCGGCCTTTTGGTCAACCATGTCGGCGGCCTCGGCCCGATCGGCTACATGGCGGTGGCGACGCTTGCCGGCGCATTGCTGGTACTCGTCGCCGGCAAGGAGCCGCCGCGGCCCTGAGCACTGCCAAGTGGCGACGGACGTTGCATTGGCGCGAATTCTCATCGTTCGGCTGCGAGCAGCCGAACGGAAAGCGCGCCGGCGTGATCGTCGCCATCACTTTTCTTCAAGACATCAAGGCGCGGTTTCGCTCTATCTTGCGCCATGGATCTGATCAGCCAAGGCGAAGCATTGCTGGAGATGCCGCTCCGGGAGGGCGAGCACGCCCGCCTGTTCACGGCGGCGCGCTTCTCCGGGCTGGAATGCCTGTCGGCGCGGTTCTCGACCCACACCTATTCGCCGCACGCCCATGAGACCTATGCGGTCGGCACCATCCTTTCCGGCTGCGAGCTCTGGCATGCGCGCGGCCGCACGCTCTTCGCCCGCACCGGCGATCTCGTCTTCAACCACCCGCTCGACGTTCATGACGGCGCGCCGAGCGAGGGCGGCTATCGCTACCGGATGACCTATCCGACGATCGAGCTGATGCGCGAGGTCGCGATCTCGCTCACCGGCGACGAAACGATCGGCACGCCGTTCTTTCGCGAGCCGACCGTGCAGGATCCGGAGGGTTCGGCCCTGTTTTCCGACGCGCATCGCGCGCTGGAGGAGGGCGGCGATGGGCTCGCCGGCGAGGAAGGCCTGCTGCGTGCCTATGGCTGGTGCCTGTCGCGCCATGCCGATCTCTCGATCCGCGATGTCGGGCGCGAGCGCGGGCCGATCGCGCAGGCGAAGGAGCTGCTCGAGCAGCGCTATGACGAGGATCTGTCGCTGGCCGATCTGACCCAGCGCTCGGGCCTGCCGCGGCATCACCTGATCCGGGCCTTCCGGCGCGAGACCGGGCTGACGCCGCATGCCTATCTCGTCGATGTCCGGGTCCGCCGCGCCCGCGAGCGGCTGCGGAGCGGCGAATCTCCCGGCGCGGTCGCGGCCGCCACCGGGTTCTGCGACCAGGCGCATCTGACCCGCGCCTTCAAGGCGAGGCTCGGCGTGACGCCGGGCGTCTTCCGCGCCGCCCATCACGGCTGATGGACAAAGCATGAGTTGGAAAGACGAAGCCCGTGCAGGGCTCAACGACATCTGGCCGGCTGCGCTGGCGGCGGTGCCGATCGGCCTGCTTTTCGGCGCGCTCGCCGCCGGCAAGGGCCTGTCGCCGTTCGAGGTCTTCCTGATGAGCGTGCTCGTCTTCGCCGGCGGGGCGCAATTCGCCGCGGTCGAGCTCTGGACGCACCCGGCGCCCATCTTCGCGCTGGTATTCTCGACGGCGCTGATCAACGCCCGCCATATCCTGATGAGCGCCTCGATCGCGCCGAAGCTCAAGGGCTTCTCCAACGCGCAGATCTTCGGCGGGCTCTACTACATGGCCGACGAGAACTGGGCGCTGGCCGAAAAGCGGGCGCGCAGCCATCCGGTGACGCCGGCCTACTGGTTCGCCATGATCGTGCCGTTCGTGCTCGGCTGGCTGACGACCTCGACCACCGGCGCGGTCATCGGCGCCGCGCTCGGCGACCCCAAGCGCTATGGCGCCGACTTCGCCTTCACTGCGCTGTTCATCGCGCTGACCGCAGCCTTCTGGAAGGGACGCGTCACCGCCTGGACAGTTGCGGCAGCGGGCGTCGCCTCGGCGCTCGCCTACAAGCTCGCCGGGCCGCCCTGGCATGTGCTGGCGGGCGCGCTCTGCGGTCTCGCCGCCGCCTGGATCGCCGCCGGCGACCTCGCCGAGACACCCGTCGAAAGCCCGGCCGAATGAGCCTTGATCCGATCAATCTCGCTGCCTTCCTCGGCATGGCGCTGGTGACCTATCTCACCCGTATCGCGGGCCTTGCCCTCGTCGGCCGGCTCGATCTCTCGCCCAGAGCCCAGGCCGCCTTCGACGCGATCCCGCCGGCCGTGCTGATCGCCGTGATCGCGCCGAGCGCGCTGGCGACCGGCTGGCCCGAGACGGTGGCGGCATTGGTGTGTGGGCTGGCTGCGATGCGGTTGCCGCTGCTCGGCGTGGTTGCCGTCGGCGTGGCGACCGTGGTTGCCTTGCGCATGGTGGCCTGAAGCCGGCCGGGAGGAAACGTATGCGCCTCGTGATGGATTCGATCGTCGATGCCATCGGCGATACGCCGCTGGTCCGGCTCGACCGGCTGACGCGGCATCTCGGCGTGAACGGGACGATCCTCGCCAAGCTCGACTATCTCAATCCCGGCTTTTCGAAGAAGGACCGGGCCGCGCTCGGCATCATCGAGGAGGCGGAAGCGTCAGGCGCGCTGCAGCCCGGCCAGACCGTGGTCGAGCTGACCTCCGGCAATATGGGCACCGGGCTCGCCATCGTCTGCGGGATCAGGGGCTATCCCTTCATTGCCGTGATGTCGAAGGGCAATTCGGAGGAGCGCGCCCGGATGATGCGGGCGCTCGGGGCCGAGGTCATCCTGGTCGACCAGCTGCCCGGCTCGGTGCCGGGGCAGGTCTCGGGCGGCGACCTCGAACTCGTCGATCGTGAGGCGAAGCGGATCACGAGCGAGCGCAGCGCTTTCCGCGCCGACCAGTTCCATCGCGACGGCAACTGGCTGGCGCATTACCGCACGACCGGGCCGGAGCTCTGGGAGCAGAGCGGCGGGACGGTCGACGCCTTCGTCGACTTCATCGGCTCGGGCGGCAGCTATGCCGGGGTGACCAGAGCGCTGAAGGAGCGCAGCCCGACATTGCGCTGCTATGTCGTCGAGCCGGCCGGTGCCGCGGCTGCGGCGGGGGAGGCGGTGACGAGGCCCGATCATCCGATCCAGGGCGGCGGCTATGCTATGGCTGATCTCGCCTTCCTGAAGGACGTGCCGGTCGACGGCTATCTGCAGGTGACGGGCGAGGACGCGCGCGAGACGACGCGGCTGCTGGCGCGGTTCGAGGGGGTCTTCGGTGGGTTCTCGGCCGGCGCGAATGTCGCGGCGGCGGTTCAACTGCTGCGTGGGGCTGAGGCTGGGAAGACGGTCGCCGTCATCGTCTGCGACTCGGGATTGAAGTATCTCTCGACGGATTTGTGGGGGTGAAAGGCCTTCCTTCTCCCCTCGGGGGAGAAGGTGGCAGCGCGAAGCGCTGACGGATGAGTGCCCGTCATGCAGGGCGAGCTATCAGCCTCTCGCCCGGTCGTGCCGCCCTCTTCCCCTGCCGGACCTTCTCCCCCGAGGGGAGAAGGAGGCTCTCCTCACAACGGCAGGCACGCCTGCTCCAGCCAGGCCTTAGCCTCGCCCTCGACCAGTGGCGCGAGATTGCTCCAGACCTGTGCGTGATAGGCGTTGATCCAGGCGATCTCGCCCTCGTCGAGCAGCGAGAGGTCGATCAGAGCCTGCTCGTAGGGGCACCAGGTCACCGTCTCGAAGCCGTACATGGTGCGCTCGGCGCCGGGGATCTGGCGCTCCTCGACCACGATCAGGTTCTCGATGCGGATGCCGTAGGCGCCTTCCTTATAGTAGCCGGGCTCGTTCGAGAGGATCATGCCCGGCTCGAGCGGGGTGGTGCCGAGCTTGGAGAGGCGCTGCGGCCCCTCGTGGACCGAGAGATAGCTGCCGACGCCATGGCCGGTGCCGTGGTCGAAATCGAGCCCGGCCTGCCAGAGCGGGGCACGGGCGAAGGCGTCGAGCTGAGCGCCCGAGGTGCCCTTCGGGAAGACGGCCCGCGAGATGGCGAGATGGCCCTTGAGCACGCGGGTGTAGCGGTCGCGCATCTCGGCGCTCGGCTCCCCGACGACAAGCGTGCGGGTGATGTCGGTGGTGCCGTCCTCGTACTGACCGCCGGAATCGACCAGGAAGATGCCGGGCTCGATCCTGCGATTGCTCGATTCGGTGACGCGGTAATGCGGCAGCGCCGCATTCGGGCCGGCGCCGGCGATGGTGGTGAAGGAGACATCGCGCAGTTCGCCGGTCTTCAGCCGCTCGGCTTCGAGCGCCGCGACGGCATCGATCTCGGTCAGGCCGCCCTTGGGCGCTTCGCGCGCCAGCCAGGACAGGAAGCGAACGATGGCGGCGCCGTCGCGCAGATGGGCCCGGCGGCTGCCGTTCAGCTCCGCCTCGTTCTTCTTCGCCTTCATCAGCGCGATCGGATCGGCGCCGGCGTCCGGCGTACCGCCGGAATTCCGGATCAGCGTGGCGAGGGCAGACGCCGCCGTGCTCGAATCGAGCCGCACCTTCGCCTTGGCGGCGCCGAGCGCCCTGAGCTGCTGTTCCAGCGCCTGCGGCGGGGCGATCTCGCCGAGCGCGCCGATAGCGTCGCCGGCCTCGTTGGTGATCTTCTCCGGCGCCAGGAAGACAGTCGGGCGGCCCTCGCGCGGCACGATGGCGTAGCCGAGCGGCAACGGCGTGTGCTCGACATCGCCGCCGCGGATGTTGAAGGTCCAGGCCAGCGCGTGCGGATCAGACAGCACGAGCGCGTCGACCTTGGCCTTGGCGAGCTCCTGCTGGATGCGGGCGAGCTTGCTGGCAGCACTTTCGCCGGCATAGGCGGCCGGATGCGCCTTGACCGGGGCGGTCGGCGGGGCCGGGCGGTCGCTCCAGAGCGCGTCGATCGGGTTCGGCGTCACCGCGACCAGCGTGCCGCCAGCGCCTGCGACCGCCTTCTCCAGTTTCGCGACGCCGTCGACGGTGTGGAGCCAGGGATCGTAGCCGAGCTTGCCGCCGGCCGGCAGATTGGCCTCGACCCATTTGTCGAGAGGGGTCTCCTCCATCTTCGTCGGGGTCACGACATTCGTGTCGGTCTGGTCAGCGGACTGGATGGTGTAGCGGCCGTCGACGATGAGCGCCGCCTTGTCCGCGAGCACGACGGCGTTGCCGGCCGAGCCGGTGAAGCCGGTGAGCCAGGCGAGGCGCGCCATATGGGCGGGGACGTACTCGCCCTGGTGCTCGTCGGCACGCGGGACGATGAAGCCGTCGAGGCCCTGCTTCGCCAAAGCGGTGCGCAAGGCCGCGACCCGGGGGGCAACCTGCGACGGATCGCTCGGTTCGGAAAAGGACTGGAAGCGGCAGGCGGCGCGGGAATCGGTCATGTCTGGCTCGGCAAGGCGGGATTTACGGCACATTCGCCTCCTCGTGCATGAAAGGCCAGCGCAAAACTGCCGTTTCGACCCTGCTTTCGCAGCAGGCTCGCACTGACTCCAAATTGAGCGATCTGCCGTTTGGTTATGCGATCTGCGCAGTCGTTAACGGATTTCGTTTTTCGTCATGCGTTTTTTGCATGTTGTGCATATGCGAACATATCTTCTCGCAAGTGCGAAGACGGCCCACTTTAGTCGCATAAGAGAACGAGGAAGCGACCGGGACTGTCCTTCGTGATCTCGAGGAGAGACCCTATGACCTATGTGCTGAATTCCACTGACGTCCTTCCGGCCGCGACCCGCGCCGAGACGACGGAGACCAAGACCGCCGGCCGGGGCTTCTGGCAGCGCCTCTATGCGGCAATGATCGAGAGCCGCCGCCGTTCTGCCATGCGCGAGCTGCGCGCCCATAGCTATCTGGTGCGCGAGAGCGAGCTGGTACTCGGCGGCTTTCCGGCGACGACGCTGACAAGCGACGCAGAGCTGCCGTTCAACCGCTGACCGTCAAGCGCCGCTGGCCGCGAACCGCGCCGCGCGCTTCAAACCAAGGAACCAAGACCATGATCGCCATGATCAAGCATGCCTACGACTCGATCGTCGACGCCGCCAAGTTCGCCGCCGCGGTCTGGCACGACGCCCGCGCCATGCAGGCGCAGGCCGAAGAGAAGTACGGCCACCTCGGCTTCTGAGCAGTCACGGCGGCGAAACCAGCCGCCGTCTCTTCGAAGTGTAGGGCCTAGTAGAGGCGGCGCGGCCTGGGGGCTGCGCCGCCTCTTTTCATGACCAGCGTCGCCCAGCCCTCGCGCGAGGAGCGCCTGGCCAGCGCCAGCCCCTGA
The DNA here is from genome assembly GCF_002831785.1 of Allobosea sp. FBZP-16. NCBI lineage: Bacteria > Pseudomonadati > Pseudomonadota > Alphaproteobacteria > Hyphomicrobiales > Alloboseaceae > Allobosea > Allobosea sp. FBZP-16. Next base: position 49,919 of record NZ_LNCQ01000005.1, read on the forward strand.
TGGCGATAGGCCGAGACCACGCCGGCGACGTCCATCTCCAGCAGCCCTGACAGGATCACAGTGCCGTCGTCCGACAAAGCGCGGGCGATCGTGGGCGCCAGCTTGCGCAGCGGGCCGGCGAGGATGTTGGCGAAGATCAGGTCGAAATGGCGTGGCCGGTTCGCCTTGGCGTGGCGCAGGCCGGGCGCGACATAAAGGTCGAGCGCCTGCGGGGCGTGGTTGACCCTCCCATTGTGGGCCGAGACCTCGATCGCGATCGCGTCTATGTCGCCGGCGACGACCCTGCGCTTGACCTGCTTGGCGAGCGCCAGCGCCAGGATGCCGGTGCCGGTGCCGACATCGATGGCGTTGCGCGGCCGGCGCTTCTTCAGCTCGGCGTCGAGCGCCAGCAGGCAGCCGGCGGTGGTGCCGTGATGGCCGGTGCCGAAGGCGAGTGCCGCTGCGATCTCGATCGCGACATCGTTGACCTTCACCGCGTCGCGGTCATGCGAGCCATGGACGAGGACGCGGCCGGCACGCACCGGCTGCAGGCCCTCCAGGCTGGCCGCGACCCAATCTTTCTGATTGACCGTGGTGAAGGGCGTCGCATCGATGCTGTCGCCGACGATGGGGCGGAGCATGTCGCGCACCGCCTCCTCGTCCGGATGGGTGGCGAAATAGATCTCGACCTTCCAGGGCGCATTCAGCGACAGGGTTGTGACGCCGCTCTCGACCTCGAAGGCGGAGACGGCCGTCTCCGTGGGGTCGAAGACCTCGCCAAGGAGCTCGGTCAAGGCACGCGCCTTGTCGCCGCTGGTTTCGAGTTCGAGGACGGTCGCGACCGTCGAGGGGAGGAGGCCTTCGCGCATTGGCGCGGCTTAGCAGGGGGCGAGGCCGATGTCATGCACCGTGACGCAACCTGCTTGGCAGGGACATGATCTCCCCTAAGCTGACTTTTTTCGCCGTTAGGGAAGGTCAGCCATGTTGTCGCATGTCAGCGTCGGGACCAAAGCGTTCGAACCGGCCTTCGCCTTCTACGAGGCGCTGTTTTCCGAGCTCGGCCATAAGCTGCGTTTCTGCGATCGCGAGAAGCCCTGGGCCGCTTGGCAGCAGCAGGCCGGCGGCCGGCCACTCTTCCTTCTGTCGGCGCCCTTCGATGGTGAGGCCGCGAGTGCGGGCAATGGCCAGATGATCGCCCTTCTGGCTGGTGACCGTGCAACCGTCGATCGCTGCCATTCCACCGCGCTGGCGCGCGGCGGAAGCTGCGAGGGCCCGCCCGGCCTGCGGCCGCACTACCATCCCAACTATTATGGCGCCTATTTTCGCGATCCGGATGGCAACAAGCTGTGTGTCTGCTGCCACGAGGCGGAGTAGCGGGGGAGGCGAACGGCGAAGCAATCGCGGAGCATCGAAGAGGCTCCGGATCGCTTCGCCTGTGCCGGCAGTTCGTGGCCGACGTTCAGCCGTGCTGGGCGGCGAGCTGGGCGAAGATCGCGCCGAGCTGGCCGTTCTCGGCGGCAAAGCGCAGCGGCTTGCAGCGCTCGACGATGATCTCGCCGGAGGCTGGGGCACTTTCGAGCAGCGTCATAACTTCGCTGGTGAACTCGGCCAGCGGCATTGCTGCGGGGTCGACCGCCTGCTGCGGGCCGAGCAGTTCGGTCTGTACGTAGGGCGGAGCGATCTCGATCACCTCGACCGAAGTGGCCTTGAGCTGCTCGCGCAGCGCCATCGACCAGGAGTGGATCGCAGCCTTCGTCGCGCTGTAGGTCGGCGTCGACGCCAGCGGCACGAAGGCGAGGCCGGAGGAGACGGTCAGGATCGCCGCCCGCTCCTGCTTCAGCAGATGCGGCAGCAGGGCGGCGGTGAGCCGGATCGGCCCGAGCAGATTGGTCGCGATCGTGTCCTCGGCGGTGGCGAGGAAGTCGCCGGCCGCGACCTTTTCGCTGCGCATGATGCCGGCATTATGGATGACGACGTTGAGCGCCGGGAAGCTCTCGACCGCCTGCCTGGCGAAGGCCGCGACATCGTCCTTGTCCTGAATGTCGAGCAGGAGCGCCTCCATGCCCGGATTGGCTGAGGTCACCTCATGGAGGAGCTGCTCGCGCCGGCCGGCGATGACGACCTGGTTGCCGGCCTTGTGCAGGGCCTCGGCCATTGCCCGGCCGATACCGGAGCCGCCGCCGGTGATGAGGATGGTGTTGCCGGTGATGTTCATCGCAAATCCCTTTCCTGGTTGCGACACCTCAGCTGGCGTCGATACTCTTCAACGGTAAGAAGGCTCCCGAAAGTTCGATACGCACCAAAAGGAGAGTGTCGCAATGCATGCGATCCGTGAGGCGATGGCGGCGATGCACAAGCGCAGCGAGGAAATCCCGCCGGTCTCGAAGGCGGTGGAGTCGCTGGTGCGCCAGGTGATCGCGCAGGTCGCCGACAAGTGGACGATGCTGGTCCTGGAAGCGCTGGAGGAGCACGGCACGCTGCGCTTCACCGAATGCGGGCGCATCGTCGGCGGCATCAGCCAGAAGATGCTGACCAAGACGCTGCGCGAGATGGAGCGCGACGGGCTGGTGGTGCGCACCGTCCACCCGGTGATCCCGCCGCATGTCGACTATACGCTGACCGAGCTCGGCCGTGAGCTCAGCGCAGCCTTCTGCGGCGTCTGGACCTGGGCGGAAACCTATCATGCCGAGGTCTCGGCGGCGCGGCGGGCCTTTCGGGAGCGGGAGGAGGGGTAGGTTACCCTCGCCCCGAATGCCGCCTGTTCCCTCATGGTCGGGCTTGTCCAGACCATCCACGTCTTCGTTCGGGTGTTGCGGTGTTCGAGACGTGGATGCTCGCCACAAGGGCGAGCATGACGAACTGGATTAGCGTGCTGTCAGACCTTCGCAGCGCAACTGTTCGCGGCCGCCCTCATAGCGCCGGCGGTTGCCGTGCTGCATGGTCTTGTGATCGGCGCAGCAGCCATTCGCCTTGTGCGGCTTGCAGAGCAGGCAGCCGGCGCGGGCGCTCTTCGGGCGTTTGAGTTTGTGGTTCATGGCGACCTCCCAGCTGCGAAATATCACGGCTGAACAGGATGGTCACAACAGTTGGATTGTCGTCCCGGGCGGAGCGCAGCGTAGACCCGGGACCCATTCCGGAACTTCTTTCGGGTAGGCTCAGGAATGGATCCCGGATCGGCGCGGCTGCGCCGCTTGTCCGGGATGACTCGTGTTGGTGAAGGGCCGCTACCCAGCCTTCTGCACGAAGCTATCCAGAACCATCTTACGCCCCGCCTTGTCGAAATCCACCGTCAGCTTGTTGCCGTCGACGCTGGCGACCGAGCCGGGGCCGAACTTGACGTGGAAGACGCGGGCGCCGGGGTCGAAGGCCGAGGTTCCCGTCGACTTCGCCGTCAGCTCACCCTCGATCAGCATCGGGCCGCGCTGGCGGCCTGAACCGAAGCCGCGCTGGCCGGCTTCGGAGAAGCCGGAGCTGCTGCCGCCGGAGCCGAACTTCGCCTTGTTCTCCTGGGCGCGCTGCCAGCCCGGCGTCTGGTAGGAGGAGCCGAAGCTCTCCATGCGCTCGAAGCGCGAGGCGCCGTAGCCGCCCTGGCCGTAGGCCGTGGGCGCCTGGACGACCTCGACATGGTCCTCCGGCAGTTCGTCGATGAAGCGCGAGGGCAGGCTCGACTGCCAGAGGCCGTGGATGCGGCGGTTCGAGGCGAAATAGAGCTTGAGGCGCTTGCGGGCGCGGGTCAGGCCGACATGGGCGAGGCGGCGCTCCTCCTCCAGCCCGGCGCGGCCGTTCTCGTCGAGGGCGCGCTGGCTCGGGAACAGCCCTTCCTCCCAGCCGGGCAGGAAGACGGTGTCGAATTCCAGCCCCTTGGCGGCGTGCAGCGTCATGATCGAGACGCGGGCGCCGCCATCGCCGCTATCGGCGTCCATCACCAGCGAGACGTGCTCGAGGAAGGACGGCAGGTCGGGGAACTCGTCGAGCGAGCGCACCAACTCCTTGAGGTTTTCCAGGCGCCCGGCGGCGTCGGCCGAGCGGTCCTTCTGCCACATCTCGGTGTAGCCGCTCTCCTCCAGCACCAGCTCGGCGAGCTCGCCCTGCTGCATGCTCTCGGCGCGTCCCGACCAGCGGGCGAAGGCCTCGACCAGCTCACGCAGGGCGGTGCGGGCCTTGGGCTTCAGTTCCTCGGTCTCGACCACGGCCCGGGCCGACTGCATCAGCGAGAAGCCGGTGGCGCGGGCATGGTTGTGCAGCAGCTGGATGGTGGCGTCGCCGAGGCCGCGCTTGGGCACGTTGACGATGCGCTCGAAAGCGAGGTCGTCGGTCGGGCTCACGACACAGCGCAGATAGGCCATCGCGTCGCGGATCTCGGCGCGCTCGTAGAAGCGCGGGCCGCCGATGACGCGATAGGGCACGCCGACATGGATCAGCCGCTCCTCCATCTCGCGCATCTGCGCGGAGATGCGGACGAGGATCGCGACCTGGGAAAGGTTCTCGCCCTTGGACTGCATCGCCTCGATCTCGTCGGAGATCAGGCGCGCTTCCTCCTGGCTGTCCCAGGCGCCGGTGATGGTGACCTTCTCGCCGGCCTCGTCCTCGGTGCGCAGGGTCTTGCCGAGGCGGCCCTCGTTGCGGGCGATCAGCTTGGCGGCGGTGGCGAGGATATGGCCGGTCGAGCGGTAGTTGCGCTCCAGCCGGACCACGGTCGCGCCTGGGAAGTCGTGCTCGAAGCGCAGGATGTTGTCGACCTCGGCGCCGCGCCAGCCATAGATCGACTGGTCGTCGTCGCCGACGCAGGCGATGTTGCGCCGGCCCTGGGCCAGCAGTCGCAGCCAGAGATACTGGGCGACGTTGGTATCCTGGTACTCGTCGACGAGGATGTAGCGGAAGCGCTCGTGATAGCTCACCAGCAGTTCCGGATGCTCGCGGAACAGCGTCAGGCAATGCAGCAGGAGATCGCCGAAATCGACGGCGTTCAGCGTCTTGAGCCGGTCCTGATAGGCGGCGTAGAGCTTGCCGCCCTTGCCGTTGGCGAAGACGCCGGCTTCGCCCGGCGGCACGTCCTTGGGCGCGAGGCCTCGGTTCTTCCAGCTATCGATGAAGCCGGCCAGCATCCGGCCGGGCCAGCGCTTCTCGTCGATCCCCTCCGCCTGGATCACCTGCTTCATCAGGCGGATCTGGTCGTCGGTGTCGAGGATGGTGAAATCGGAGCGCAGGTCGACCAGCTCGGCATGGCGGCGCAGCAGCTTGGCCGAGATCGAGTGGAAGGTGCCGAGCCAGGGCATGCCCTCGGCGACCGGGCCGACGAGGTTCGCGACGCGCTCCTTCATCTCGCGCGCCGCCTTGTTGGTGAAGGTCACCGAGAGGATCTGCGAGGGATAGGCGCGGCCGGTCGCGATCAGATGGGCGATGCGGGTGGTGAGGACGCGGGTCTTGCCGGTGCCGGCGCCGGCCAGAACCAGCACGGGGCCGTCGGTCGCCTCGACCGCCAGGCGCTGCTCCGCATTGAGCCCCTGCAGATAGCCAGCCGCCGGCTGCGCGGCCGCGCGCGATGCGAGGCCGCCAGGGCGGGGCAGGGGGGCGGAGGTGGTGTGGTCTGACAAGTTGACGCTGCTCGATCGTGATTCGTTCTACGGTCAATATAGGGTGTCGCGCGCGCGATTGCTGGATCAGGATGCAGCCGCGAACAGGATAAGCCGCAGGAGCGACCGATGCCGTCAGCAGGATCAGCGCCGGGGCAGGCCCATCAGGTCACCAACCAGGTGCCGCCGCTGGCCGATTACGACGCCTATGCCGCCGATCCGGTGCTGAGGGCGGCGATCGCGGCCTTCGACGCCGGCTGGGCCGATGAGCGGCTGCACGAGGCCGGCCGGACGGTCGGCGCCGCCGAGACGATCGAGATGGCGCGGCTCGCCAACCGGCACGGGCCGGAACTGCGCAGCCATGACCGCTTCGGCAACCGCATCGACCAGATCGAGTTCCATCCGGCCTGGCACGCGCTGATGGCCCGCGCCATCGGCCAGGAGACGCATGCGCTGGCCTGGAACCGGCCGGGGCCGGGCGCGCAGGTGGCGCGGGCCGCGCTGCAATATCTCTGGTATGGTTGCGAGAGCGGCATCTGCTGCCCGATCTCGATGACCTATTCGGCGATCCCGGTGCTGAAGCAGGATCGAGCGCTCTGGGCGCAATGGGGCGGGCTGATCTCCTCGAAAACCTACGACAAGACTCAGGGGCCCGCTCAGGCCAAAGCAGGCGCGACCGTCGGCATGGCGATGACCGAGACGCAAGGCGGCTCGGATCTGCGCCAGACCCAGACCATCGCCTATGACAATCGCGACGGCACCTATTCGCTGCACGGCAGCAAGTGGTTCTTCTCGGTGCCGCATTCCGACGTCTTCCTGACGCTGGCGCGCAACGAGGAGGGCATCTCCTGCTTCGTCGTACCGGGCTGGCGGCCCGATGGGACACGCAACGGCATCGCGATCCAGCGCCTCAAGGACAAATGCGGCAACCGCTCGAACGCCTCCTGCGAGGTCGAGTTTCGCGGCGCCATCGGCCATATGCTCGGCGACCCCGGCCGGGGGCTGCGCACCGGCCTGTCCATGAACCACAATACGCGGCTCGACATCGCCGCGGCCTCCGCCGGGCTGATGCGGCAGGCGGTGATGCTCGCCGGCCATCACGCCCAGCATCGCACCGCCTTCCAGCGCCTGCTGATCGACCAGCCGATCATGCAGAACGTTCTCGCCGATCTCGCCATCGAGGCGGAGGCGGCGGCCTGGCTCGCCTTCCGGCTCTTCGCCGCGGTCGATCGGCAGGAGCGGTCGGAAAGCGAGAAGCTCTTGGCGCGTATCGGCGCGCCGCTGGCGAAGTACTGGGTGGCGAAGCGCACGCCGGCTGTCGTCGTCGAGGCGCTGGAATGCCATGGCGGCAACGGCTTCATCGAGGAGAACCCGATGGCGCGGCATTATCGCGAGGCGCCGCTGAACTCGGTCTGGGAAGGCTCGGGCAACGTCATCTGCCTCGACGTGCTGCGCTCGCTGGAACGTGAGCCGGGCTCGCTGCAGGCGCTGCGAGCGGAACTGCACACGGTCTCCGGCCAGGACCGGCGCTATGACGCGGCGCTGCAGATGCTGGACAATGACCTCCACGATCTCATCCGGCATGAAGGCCAGGCCCGTCTGCTGACCGAGCGTCTGGCGCTGATGCTGCAGGGTGCGCTGCTGATCCGCCATGCGCCGCATGCCGTGGCGGACGCCTTCGTCGCGACGCGGCTTGGCGGGCACTGGTCCGGGCATTTCGGCGACCTGCCGCTGGCGGTCGATGCGGTGACGCTGGCCAGAAGGGCGGTGCCGGAGGTCTGACGGAGGCGGACAGATCGATCTTTCCTCGATTGCGCCCGCGTGCGAAGGAACCAGCCGCCGCCGCCGCGCATTCTGTCGTGTCGGAGCATTCCCGTCCCGACATTTGCGGAACGATCGACGTGCACAGCGACGCCGGCCTCATCGCCCCCATTCTGACGCAGATGTTCGAGCAGGCGCCGACCTTCATGGCGCTGCTGCGCGGGCCGGAACACCGTTTCGATCTCGCCAATCCGAGCTATCTCAGATTGATCGGCGATCGCGAGGTCGTCGGCCGCACCGTGGCGGAGGCGCTGCCGGACGCCGTTGCGCAGGGTGTCGTGGGCATCCTCGACGACGTCTATCGCACCGGCGTGCCCTATACCGCGAACGGCGCGCGCTTCGTGATCCAGGCCGAGCCCGGCGGGCCGACGCAGGAGCGCTACCTCGATTTCGTCTACCAGCCGCTCCGCGACAGCGATGGCAAGGTCAACGCGATCTTCATCGAGGGGGCCGATGTCACCGAGCGAACCCTGGCGGAACGGGCGCAGCGCGAGAGCGAGGCGCTGTACAAGGGCTTGTTCGACGCCATCGACGAAGGCTTCTGCATCATCGAGTTCTTTGACGGGCCGCACGGTCCCGACAGCGACTACGTCCATATCCAGGCCAATGACGCTTATGAGCGCCATGCCGGCATCTCCAATGTCGTCGGCCAGAAACTGCGCGAAATGGTGCCGGACGAGGCGGACGCCTGGGTCGCGCGCTATGGCGCCGTGCTGCGCACCGGCGAGCCGATCCGCTTCCAGCAGGAGCTGGTCGCGACCGGCCGTTATCTCGAGCTGGCTGCGGTCCGCATCGAGCCGCCAAGCCGCAAGCAGGTCGCCGTCATCTTCCAGGACATCACCGCCCGCCGCCGCGCCGAGACCGCTCTCGCGGAGCTCAACGCGACGCTGGAGCAGGAAGTCGAGAAGCGCTCGGCGGAGTTGATGAAAACCGAGGAGGCCTTGCGCCAGAGCCAGAAGATGGAGGCGGTCGGCCAGCTTACCGGGGGCATCGCCCACGACTTCAACAACATTCTGGCCGGCATCGGCGGCAGCCTGGAAATGGCGCAGGCGCGGATCGCGCAGGGCCGCATCGCCGACACCGAGCGTTTCCTCACCGGCGCGAAGAGCGCCGTGCGCCGCGCCGCCAGCCTGACCGAGCGCCTGCTCGCCTTCTCGCGGCGCCAGACGCTCGACCCGAAGCCGGTCGATGTGAATGGGCTGGTCAATGGCATGCTCGACCTGATCGCACGCAGCGTCGGCCCGACGATCGCGATCGAGGCCGTGGGCGCAGCAGGCCTGTGGACGGTCTTCGCCGATGCCGGCCAGCTCGAAAATGCGCTGCTCAATCTGAGCATCAATTCGCGCGACGCCATGCCGGATGGTGGCAAGCTGACGATCGAGACCTCCAACCGCTGGATGGACGAGCGGGCAGCAAAGGCGCGCGACCTGAAGCCGGGGCAATATGTCTCGCTCTGCGTCTCCGATACCGGAACAGGCATGACGCCGGACGTGGTCGAACGGGCCTTCGATCCGTTCTTCACGACCAAGCCGATCGGCCAGGGCACCGGGCTCGGCCTGTCGATGGTCTACGGCTTCGCCGGCCAATCCGGCGGAGCGGCGCGTATCTATTCGGAGCCCGGCAAAGGCACGATGATCTGCATCTATCTTCCGCGCCATATGGGAGAGGTCGTCGAAGCCGGCGAAGCCGCGTCGGATTTCGCTGATCCTGCGCCGGTCGCCGGCGGCGAGACCGTGCTCGTCGTCGATGACGAGCCGTTGGTGAGGATGCTCTGCGTCGAGCAGTTGGAAGAGCTGGGATATGCCGTGATCGAAGCGGGCGACGGTCCCTCGGCGCTGAAGATCCTTGAGACCAAGCAGCCGATCGACCTGCTCGTCACCGATGTCGGGCTGCCTCGCGGCATGAACGGGCGCCAGCTCGCCGACGCGGCGCGCATGCACCGCCCGGATCTCGAGGTGCTGTTCGTCACCGGCTATGCCGAGAACGCTGTGCTCAACCACGGCCATCTCGAACCGGGCATGCACATCATGACCAAGCCGTTCGAGATGGAGGTCTTCGCACGCCGCGTCCGCGACCTGATCGACGGGCGCGGGCCGACGAAAGCCTGAGCCGCCGTCGGCGGTCCGTCAGACTTCCGGCGCAAAATCCATCGCCACGCCGTTGATGCAGTAGCGTAGGCCGGTCGGGGGCGGGCCGTCGGGGAAGACATGGCCGAGATGGCCGCCGCAATTGGCGCAATGCACCTCGACCCGGTGCATGCCGTAGCTGTAGTCCTCGCTCTCCTCGACCGCGCCTTCGAGTGGCTGGTCGAAGCTCGGCCAGCCGGTGCCGCTCTCGAACTTCTTGTGCGATTTGAACAAGGGCTGGCCGCAGCCGACGCAGGAAAACGTGCCGGCGCGCTTCTCGAAGTTCAGCGCGCAGGAGCCGGCCCGCTCTGTGCCGTGGCCGCGCAGCACCCGGTACTGCTCCGGCGTCAGCTTCTCGCGCCATTCGGCGTCGCTGAGCTGGAAGGGGAATTCACGCTCTGCGGGCTTTCCCGTTTTGGCGAACATGTCCATCAGGCCCATGCGAGGCTCCTTTCCGTGCGCTCTTGTTCGATTGTCGCGCAAGATATGGGGATTTGTCTTCCTGATGTCACGGGGGCGCAACGCGAGCTCGTTCACGTCCGCGTTCAATGGCGACGGCGCTCTCCTCCGGCGTCGCTTCGCGTCACCCAACCGTCACGCGACTCCTCTAGAGCCCGCTCCCGCCAGCTTGCACAGCGCGCAGGCGGGGAAAAGCGGTCTCCAGATCAATTTGGAGGCGGATTCACTGATCAGGTCGATCCGACCTGATCAAATCCGGCTCCAGCGGCTCGCCATCGCAATGGGCGGAAACGAGGGGCTTCGTGACGCAGACGATCCGCGCGGTGAAGCGCACGACGAACCTCGGGCTGACCAGCGCCGTCCATCGCAGCAAGCCGCTCTCGCGCGCCGGCCTGCTGGAGCGGATGTTCACGCTCGCCTTCTCCGGGCTGGTCTACCCGCAGATCTGGGAGGATCCGGTCGTCGACATGGAGGCACTGGCGCTGCAGCCCGGCGACCATCTCGTCGCGATCGCCTCGGGCTCCTGCAACATCCTGTCCTATCTCACCGCCGATCCCGCGAAGATCAGCGCGATCGACCTCAACGGCGCCCATATCGCGCTCGGGCATCTCAAGCTCGCGGCCCTGCGCGAAATCGACGATCATGCGGTCTTCCGCCGCTTCTTCGGGCAGGCGCAGTCCAAGGCCAATGTCGAGACCTATGACCGGCTGATCGCGCCGCGGCTCGACGCCGTCAGCCGCGCCTATTGGGAGGGGCGCAACCTCGCCGGCCAGCGCCGGATCGAGCTCTTCGCCCGCAATTTCTACCGCTACGGCCTGCTCGGCCGTTTCATCGGCACCGGGCACTTCCTCGCCCGCCGGCTCGGCTGCGATCCGCGGGTGATGCTGCAGGCCAAGACGATGCAGGAGCAGCGGGCGCTGTTCAACCGGCATCTGGCGCCGGTTTTCGAGAAGAAGCTCGTGCGCTGGCTGGTGCGCCAGCCGGCCTCGCTCTACGGGCTCGGCATTCCGCCGGCGCAATACAAGGCACTGGCCGCCGATGGCGATGCCGGCATCCGCGCCGTCCTGCGCCACCGGCTGGAGCGGCTGGCCTGCGGCTTCGACCTGAAGACCAACTACTTCGCCTGGCAGGCCTTCGGCCGCGGTTACGGAACCGAGCCGGATGCGGCGGTGCCGCCCTATCTGGAGCAGGGCAATTTCGAGACGGTGAAGGCGCGCGCCGGGCGCGTCTCCTACCATCAGAGCGCGATCACCGCCTTCCTCGAGAAGCAGCCAGCCGAAAGCTGCAACGGCTTCGTGCTGCTCGATGCCCAGGACTGGATGAACGATGCCGATCTGACGGCGCTGTGGACGCAGATCACCCGCAGCGCCGCGCCCGGCGCCCGCGTGATCTTCCGCACCGCGGCCGACGAGCGGCTGCTGCCCGGCCGCGTGCCGGAGGCGATCCTGGCGCAATGGCAGTATCAGGAGGAGCGCAGCCGCGCGCTCGGAGCGCGCGATCGCTCCTCGATCTACGGCGCCTTCCATCTCTATGTCCGCGGAGCGGCTGCGTGAGCGCGGCCGAGGGCAGGGCGGATGCCGCCGGTCTGATGGACCGGATGTATCGTTTTCAGCGGCACATCTACGATGCGACCCGCAAGTTCTATCTGCTCGGCCGCGACGGGTTGATCACCGGCTTGAAGCCACCGCCCGGCGGGGCGGTGCTGGAGATCGGCTGCGGCACCGGCAGGAACCTGATCAAGATCGCGCAGCGCTATCCGCTGACGCGCTGCTACGGGCTCGACGTCTCGGAGGAGATGCTGCGCACCGCTCGCGAGCAGGTGGCGAAGGCGGGGCTGTCCAAGCGCATCGTCCTGGCGCAGGCCGATGCGACCAGTTTCGACCCGCAGGCGCTGTTCGGCCGTGCGGGTTTCGAGCGGGTGGTGATCTCCTATGCGCTCTCGATGATCCCGCCCTGGCGCGAGGCGCTGGCGCAGGCGATGCAGGTGGTGGCGCCGGGCGGCGCGCTGCACATCGTCGACTTCGGCGACCAGGCGCATCTGCCGGGCCCGTTCAGGGCGCTCCTCAACCGCTGGCTGGCGCTGTTCCATGTCACGCCGCGCCGGGATCTCGATGCGGTCGTGACCGATCTTTGCGCTGAGGCCGGCACCACCGGCAGCACCACGCGGCTGTTCGGCGGCTATAGCGTGCAGGCGGTCGCGATCAGGCCGGCCTGAGCGGCCGGGGCTGGACGCCGTCGCCGCGACGCTGCTACGCCGATCGGATGAGTGCAGCCGCCGATCCAGATGACAGCAGCAATGGCAGTTCCGGGCTGCGTGACCGGCTCCGGCAGCTCTACCACGGCCGGACGCCGGCGGCGCTGCGCTTCCAGCTCGCAACGCTGATCGTCGATATCCTGATCATCGGCTTCTTCGTCGCGACGCCGATGCTGCGCGACCGGCCGGAATTCCTCTGGCTCGACTATGCCGTCGCCATCATCGTCGCCGCCGAGATCGCGGCGCGCTTCCTCGCCTCGTCGAACATGCTGCGGCTGATGCGCCAGCCGACCATGCTGCTCGACCTCTTCATCCTGGCGACGCTGCTGGCGCCGCAATGGCTGGAGAATTTCGGCTTCCTGCGCATCTTGAGGCTGTGGTCGCTGTCGCAGCGCGGCCTGATCTGGGCGCAATTGCGCGAAACGCACTACCGCGACTGGGAGGATGTCGCCAAGGCGCTGGTCAATCTCGCGACCTTCCTCTTCGTCGTCAGCGGCTTCGTCTACACCTTCTTCTTCATGAGTCGGCCCGGACTGGAGGGCTATGTCGATGCGCTCTACTTCACCGTCACGACGGTGACGACGACCGGCTTCGGCGACATCACCCTGCCGGGCATCGCCGGCAAGCTGACCTCGATCGTGGTGATGATCATCGGCATCTCGCTGTTCGTCCGGCTGGCGCAGGCGGTGTTTCGGCCGCACAAGGTGACCTTCCCCTGTCCGCAATGCGCCCTGCAGCGTCATGAACCAGACGCAGTGCACTGCAAGGCCTGCGGCCACCTGCTGAAGATACCGGACGACGACGAGTAGCTCCGGTTCCGGAGCTAGTGCCGCGTCTCCGTCTCGCGTTCCGCTTCCTGCGCCGGTTCACCGAGGGTGATCGTGCTCTTCTGCGGCATGCCGATCATCCGGCCGACCGTGGCCGGGCGCGGCATTTGCGCATGCGCCGCCTTCATGATCGCGAGATTGGCGAGGATGTCGGGTGGGAAGGGCGTCACCCTGCGATCGTTCATGTCGACATGCAGAGAGAGGTTCTCGGAGGTCGCCGCGAGCCAGCCCTCGCTAGCATGGCGCATTTCGAGATAATAATGCAGCCGCTTGTCGTCGAAGGCGATGAGCTGCGCGGTGACGCGCACGAGATCGCCTTCCGTCAGCTCGCGCTTGTACAGCACATGGCATTCGGCAGCGAAGAACGAAGCATGCCGGCTCTCGACATAGTCCTGGTTAAGGCCGACCAGCGAGAAGACCTCGTCCACTGCGCGGTCGAACAGAACATGGTAATAGGCCATGTTGAGATGGCCGTTATAGTCGATCCAGTGTGGCTCGACCCGCATCGGGGACGAGACGAAGGGAGCAAAAAACAAAGCGGGCGTGCGAATTTCGTCCGGCATTGGCTCCTCCTTTCGGTCCGTCTCTCGTCGATGCGTAGGCGGCTCTGCACCGCCGGCTCTTGCCGGCTCGGTCGCGGCGCGTGAAAACAACACGAGCCGCTCCTCTCAAGGCCGAACCATTCCAGACTAGGCGAAGTTCTCCAGCCATGACAATGCCTTCTACAGCTTCCGTGCCCCCCCATGCTCCTGCTGCAGAGCTGCCGCCATCGCCGCAGGCCATTGCGGCGCTGACGCAGGCGCTGGCGGCGCTGTTCGGCAACCGGCTCGTCACCAGTCTCGCAGTCCGGCAGCAGCACGGCCATACCCTGACCTGGATCCCGAACCAGCCGCCGGACGCTGTCGTCTACCCTGAGAGCACCGAAGAGGTTGCCTCGATCGTGAAGCTCTGCGCCCAGCATGGCGTTCCGGCGATCGCCTTCGGCACGGGCACTTCGCTGGAGGGCCATGTCAACGCGCCCTTCGGCGGCGTCTGCATCGACATGTCGCAGATGAAGCGGGTCGTCGCGGTCCATGCCGAGGACCTCGACTGCACCGTCGAGCCCGGCATCACCCGCAAGGAGCTGAACGAGCATTTGCGTGACCAGGGGCTGTTCTTCCCGATCGATCCGGGCGCGGACGCCTCGATCGGCGGCATGGCGGCGACGCGCGCCTCCGGCACCAATGCGGTGCGCTACGGCACGATGAAGGACAATGTCATCGCACTGACCGCGGTGATGGCCGACGGCTCCATCGTCAAGACCGCCAGCCGCGCGCGCAAATCCTCGGCCGGCTACGATCTCACCCGCCTGCTGGTCGGCTCGGAAGGCACGCTCGGCATCATCACCGAGGTGACGCTGAAGCTGCATGGTATTCCCGAGGCGATGTCGGCCGGCGTCTGCTCGTTCCCCTCGGTGAAGGCGGCCTGCGATGCGACCATCATGACGATCCAGTCCGGCCTGCCGGTGGCGCGGATCGAGCTGGTCGACGACGTGATGATGCGCGGCGTCAACCTGCACTCCAAGCTCGGGCTGCCGGAAACGACGATGCTGTTCGTCGAGTTCCATGGCTCCGAGGAGGGCGTGAAGGAGCAGGCCGAGCGCTTCGGCGAGATCGCGGCGGAGTTCGGCGGCGGGGCGTTCGACTGGGCGACGAGGCCGGAAGATCGCACGAAGCTGTGGCAGGCACGGCACGACGCCTATTGGGCGGCGCGCGCCCTGCGGCCGGGTGCGGAATCGGTCGCGACCGATGTCTGCGTGCCGATCTCGCGGCTGGCAGAATGTGTCGACGAGACCAAGCGCGACATCGAGGCGTCCGGGCTGATCGCGCCGATCGTCGGGCATGTCGGCGACGGCAATTTCCATACGCAGCCGCTGGTCGACCTTAACGATCCCGACGAGATCGCGCGCTGCGAGGCCTTCATCGACCGGCTGGTCAAGCGGGCACTCGCCATGGAGGGGACCTGCACCGGCGAACACGGCGTCGGCCAGAAGAAGATGAAGTACCTCACGATCGAGCACAGCCCGGCCGCGCTCGCCACCATGCGGCTGATCAAGCGCGCGCTCGATCCGCAGAACATCCTCAATCCCGGCAAGATCATCGCCTTGTGACATTCCGAACGGGGATCATTCGCAAGAATGTCGTGATCCTGCCGCGACTTGCGTGCATGATCGCCCCGTCGACATATCGAGGATCGATGCAAGAGCGTGCGTGAGGCCCTGACCCTACTGGCCGGGCTGCTCGTCGCGGCGTTGCTGGCCGCGCTACTGGGGCCTGGCTTCGTCGACTGGCGCGAGTACAGGCCCCATTTCGAGCGGCGCATCAGCGCTGCGCTCGGCGTGGAGACGCGCGTCGCCGGCGAGATCGGGCTGCGGCTCCTGCCATCGCCGCGGCTGGTGCTGGGCCAGGTGCGTCTCGGCTCCAGTGGCAACGCGGCCAGCGCGGCGACCATCGAGACATTGACGGCCGAGCTCGCCCTGGCGCCGCTGGCACGCGGCGAGTTCAGGCTGGTCGAAGCCGAGGCGGACGGGCTGACGCTCAATCTCGTTGCAGACGAGACCGGCGCCATCGCCTTGCCGGCCCGCGAGGGTGCGGGCCTTCCGAGCGAGACGGCCATCGATCGCCTGGCGATCCGCCGCTCGGCCGTGATCTGGCGCGAGCCCGGCAAGGCGGCGCAGACGCTGGCCCCGATCTCCGTCGACGTCTCGGCCGTCGCCCTGCACGGCCCCTGGCGTGTCGAGGGCGAGATCGCCGGCTCGTCCCTGCGCTTCGCCACCGGCGCGATCGAAGCCGATGGGCGGCTGCGGACCAAGGCCTCGGTCACCGGCGAGCAGACGCAATTCGGCTTCGACGGTTCGCTGATCCTGGCTGGTGCAGAGCAGAGCGTTCGGCCCGGACTGGATGGCAGCTTCACGATCGCGCCCGGCGGCGCGGTCGGTGTCGCCGGACGCGTGAGCGGCGATAGCCGGCGTCTCGACTTCTCTAGCCTCGCCATCGAGATCGCCGGCGGAGCCGCGCGGTTGGAGGGCGAGGGCTCGTTCAATCCGGCGGACAGCAAGGGCAGCCTCCAGCTCAAGGCGCGCCGGCTCGATGCCGATGTGCTGACCGAGGCGCTGGCCCAGCGGCCGGGCTATCAGCGCGCCTTGCAGGCACTGCCGGGGCCGGTCGAGCTTTCACTGGATCTCGACCAGATCGTCTGGCGTGGCGAGGACTTCAGCGGCTTTGCCTTGCGCGGCAAGCTCGATGGCGATGGGCTCGATGCAGGCAGCGCCACGGTCAGGATCGCCAATGCGGTCCTCGAGGCGCGCGGTGCGCTCGACGGCCAGGGCTTCCGCGGCACGGTCGAGGCGAAAGCGCCCGATGCGCGCCGGGCGGCGCTGGCGCTGACGCGGCTCGGCGTCGAGGCCGGGCTGGCCGACAGCTTCGCCGCATTGCGCAGCGTCGACGGCACGGCTGCGCTGGACTGGAGCGATGAGCGTCTCGCGATCACCCGTATGACCGCGCGGGCGGGCTCCGGGCCGCGGATCGAAGGCTCCGGCGCGATCACGCCCGGCCGGCTCGATGCCAAGCTGACGGTGAACGGGCTCGACCTTTCAACCCTGCCAGCCGGCGATAGCCTCAACGCGCTCGCCGGGCGGCGCGATCTTTCGCTGGATCTGACACTAAACGGATTGCGCTACCTTTCGACACCACCGGGCTCGGCCCGGCTCGCGCTGACCCGGCAGGGCAGCGACTGGCGTCTCAGCCGTCTGGCCGTCGATGGCTTCGGTGGCGTCAAGGTCGAGGGCGAGGGGGCACTGCTGCCGGGCGGCGGCGAGATCGCCGGGCGGGTGCGCGCGCCGCGTTTCGCCGCGCTGACGGCTTTGGCCGGTCCGCTGCTGCCGGACGGCTTCCGGCGCGTGCTGCCGCGGATCGAGGACGGGCTCGCCGGGGTCGACGCCAGCTTCAGGCTTGCGCGCGCGTCCAATGGCGAGACCAGCGTCGTGGCGGACGGCTCGGCCCAGGCCGGGCGGCTCTCGCTCAATGGCAAGCTCGATGCGACCGGGCAGTGGAACGGCGGCGATGTGAAGCTCTCGCTCGACGACCGGCGCCGAGCCTTCGCCGCCTTCGGCCTGCCGCGCCCGGCACGCGGCGGCTCAGGCGAGCTTTCGCTCGGCTTCGGGCCGAATGGGCCGGTCGGTTCGCTCGCCGGGCCTGGGCTGATGCTGGTTCTGGAAGGCGCCGGAGGCGGGGCACGGCTCAGCCTGCAGGCCGACGGGCCGGATCAGGTCCTGCCGGACGGGCTGGCGCGGCTGGTTCCGGATGGCGTCCTCGATGCCTCCGGGCGCGTCAGCTTCGGCGATGAGGCCAGGCTCGACGATCTCGTCGTCAATGCCGGCGGCAAGGCCGCACGCGGCGCGCTGAGCTTCTCGGCCGAGCGCGGGATCGGCGGGCGGCTCGATCTGCCCTATATCGCATTGCAGCCCGCGCTCACGGCGGTGATCGGCCAGGCGCAGCCGGTCGCAGGCAGCCAGTGGTCGCCGAGCCGGTTCCAGGGCGCGACAGGGCTCGGCGAGGTCAGGCTGGCTCTTTCCGCCGAGCGGTTCGACCTGACCGATCGCATTGCCCTGGCCAAGGCGCGGCTCGACCTTGCGGCCGGACCGGACGGGCTCGTCCTCGACAATCTCCGTGGCAGCCATGCCGGCGGCGAGGTCAGTGGGCGGCTCACGGCCCGGCGCGAAGGCGGCCTGGCGCAGATCACCGGCAGGCTCGGCCTCACCGGGCTCGACCTGGCCTCGCTGACCAAGGGGGCGCTGACCGGCAAGCTGTCGGGGAGCTTCGAGGCCGGCGGCTCGGGCGAGAGTCCGGCGCGCCTGATCGCGGCGCTCGGCGGCGCCGGCTCGATCAGCGTTGCGGGCGCCGGCATGGCGCGCTTCGACCCCGCAGCAATCTCCAAAGTGATCGCCGCGACTGGCGATGACGCTTCCGAAAGCGAGACGGGGCGCCTGCAGGACCGGATCGGCGAAGCGCTGGAGAAGGGGAGCTGGCCGCTGGGCGACGTCACCATCCCGTTCACCCAGGCGGCCGGCGTGCTGCGGGTCTCGCCCGTCTCGATCGAGCGTGCGGGCCTCAGGGCCGATGCGACGGGGCTGGTCGACTGGCGGGCGATGACCGCCGACCTGCGCCTCAACCTGCGCCCGCTCGGTGCGGCGCCGAAGGGCTGGCCGGAGCAGTTGCCGCAGGTCGGCGTCGCCTGGCGCGGCCCGCTCGATGCGCCGCGGCGCGAGACCGATGTCGGCGCACTGTCCAATGTCGTGGCGGCGCGGGCGCTGGCGCGCGAGATCGAGCGGGTCGAGGCGTTCGAGGCGGATCAGCGCGAGCGGGCGATGCATATCCGCCGCCTGCGGGCCGAGCGCGAGCTGCGCGAGAACGAGCGCAAGCTCGCGGAATTCCTGAAGGCCGAGGAGGAGCGCCGCATCGCCGAGGAGAAGCGGGCCGAGGAGGCGCGCAAGGCCGAGGAGGCCAGGCTCGCCGAAGAGGCCCGCAGGGCGGAAGCGGCACGCAAGGCGGAGGAGGCGAGACTCGCCGAAGAAGCCCGCAAGGCCGAGATCGCCCGGCGCGCCGAAGAGGCGAGGCAGGCCGAGGAGGCACGCCGAGCGGAGATCGCCCGCAGGCTGGAAGAGGCGCGCATCGCCGAGGAGGCGCGCAAGGCCGAGGTCGCGAAACGCCAGGAGGAACTGCGCAAGGCCGAGGATGAGCGGCGCAAGGCCGAAGCCGAGGAGCGGGCACGACAAGCCGCGATCCGGGCCGCGATCGAGGGCCGACCGGGGCCGATGATCCTGCAGGGCGCGCCGCCTTCCTATATTCCGGGCGATCCGCCGGGCTATGGCAGGCCGCGCGGCGAAGCGCCGCCGATGCCGCCGCCGCTCGACATCCAGCCGGTGCCGCGGCCGCTGTCGCGCTCGCCGCTACAGAACTGATTCAAGGCGCTGGGCAATTGATTCAAGCGGGTGCGGGGTTGATTCAAGCTTTCTTGGTAAGTCGCTGAGAGTGCGAGATTCTTTGCTCGCCCCTGGCGTCGGCTCTCCATGCGAGCCTCATCCTGAGGAGGCCCGCAGGGCCGTCTCGAAGGATGGTCCAGCTGGTTCCGGAGCCTCGTGAAGCATCCTTCGAGACGCAACCTTCGGCTGCTCCTCAGGATGAGGGCTGAAGGGAAGCGTCAAGGACGAGAGGTCATCAACCGCCCCGCAGCAGCTTGAAGGCGATCGCCCACATGGTGGCGGCGACGATGCCGTCGAGGATGCGCCAGGATCTGGGGTCGACGAAGAGCGGGCGTAGCCAGCGGGCGCCATAGCCGAGCCCGAAGAAGAACAGGAAGGAGGCGGTCATTGCACCCGTGGCGAAGACCAGTTCGTGCCCGGGGAACTGGCTGGCGATGCTGCCGATCAGCAGCACGGTGTCGAGATAGACATGTGGGTTGAGCCAGGTCAGCGCCGCGCAGGTGATCAGGCTGGCCGACAGCGTTGCTTCTCCGGCGGTGCCGACCGCGAGCGCCTCGGATGAGCGCAAGGCCGAGAGCAGGCTGCGCGCCCCATACCAGATCAGGAAGGCGGCGCCGCCATAGCGCAGGGCCGGTTCCAGCATCGGCAGCATCGCCGTCGCCTGCTTCAAGCCGACGACGCCGGCGAGGATCAGGACCGCATCCGACAAGGCGCAGGTGAGGCAGACCGCGAAGACATGCTCGTCGCGCAGGCCCTGCCGCAGCACGAAGCTGTTCTGGGCGCCGATGGCGACGATCAAGCTGAGGCCCATTGTGAAGCCGGTGACGTAGACGGAGAAGGGCATGAGCGGCGGTCCCGTTTCGCCGTTCCGCCTAGGAGTCAACGCCGCCTTAGTGTAGTTAAACATCATTATCTCGATTAAGCAGAGCTAATGTTGTGCTCGATTATCCCGCCCTGCAGGCCGTCTCGCTCGTTGTCAGAACCGGCAGCTTCGACAAGGCTGCGCAGGCGCTGAACGTCACGCCGTCGGCCGTCTCGCAGCGGGTCAAGCAGCTCGAGGAGCGGCTTGGCACGGTGCTGATCATCAGGGGCCAGCCCTGTACCGCGACCGAGCGCGGCGAATGGCTGTGCCGCCATATGGAGCAGGTCGGCCTGCTCGAGGGCGAGCTGATGACGCGGCTGCCGGCCCTGGCCGAGCCGGGGCAGCCGCAGCAGCGCGTCACGCTGCGGGTCGCCGCCAATGCCGACAGCCTCGGAACCTGGTTTCTGGGCGCGGTCGCCGCGTTCACGAACCGGAGCCCGCACCTCCTCGACATCGCCGTCGACGATCAGGAGCACACCGCCGACTGGCTGCGACAGGGACGGGTGCTCGCCGCCGTCACCGCGCTGGACAAGCCGATCCAGGGCTGCCGAGTGATCCCGCTCGGCTCGCTGCGCTATCTCGCGACGGCAAGCCCGGCGTTCATGGCGCGCCATTTTGCCGACGGGGTGACATTGGCCGCGCTGGCGCAGGCACCCTCGCTGGTCTTCAATCAGAAGGATCGCCTGCAGAGCCAATGGATGGAGCTCGCATTCGGCGAAAGCCCGAGTCATCCCGTGCATTGGGTGCCGTCGACGCAGGGCTTCGTCGAGTCGTGCCTGCTCGGCATCGGCTGGAGCGCCAATCCGGAACTGCTGGTGCGGGAGCATCTCGATGCCGGCCGGCTCTGCGAGCTGATGCCCGGCAGGGTGCTGGACACGCCGCTGTTCTGGCAGGTCAACCGGGTCGCGGCCGACAGGCTGGCCGATCTGACGCGCGCCGTGGTCGAAACGGCGCGGCGACTGTTGCTCAGTCCGCGGGTGTGACCTTGGCGGGCTCGGGGCGCCCGCGATAATGCGCCAGCACCCGCAGGCGCAGAGCCGAGGAGAGGTTGAGTTCGCCGCGGCCGGAATCGACCTCGCCCACCAGGCTGGCGATGGGCCGTTTCTCGGCGGCCGCGATTTCCTTCAGCGCATCCCAGAACGGCTCCTCGAGCGAGACGCTGGTGCGGTGGCCGGCGATGGCGAGCGAGCGCTTGCGCAGGCCGCTCATGGTCTGCCGCTCACGCCTTGTCCTCGCCGCCGGGATCGTCGGAGAGGCGATGGCCGTCGAGGCGCCGCTCGGCCAGCGTCTTCTCCGCCTCGGTCAGCTTGCGCTCGGCCTTGGTCCGGCCGAACGCGATCCGGTTCTGCTCGGCCTTTGCCTCTGCGCTCGCCCGGTCGCGGGCCTTGCGGGCGCGGCGGAGATTGACGATCTCGGCCATGATCAGCCCGGGCTGAGCATGTCTTCGGCGACGACGGTCTTGTCGAAGAGCTCACCGTCGACACCGGCCTTCAGCGCTTCCTCGCGCAGGGTCGTGCCGTTGTGATGGGCCGCCTTGGCGATGCTTGCCGCCTTGTCGTAGCCGATCGCGGGAGCCAGCGCCGTCACCAGCATGAGAGAGCGCGAGAGCAACTCAGTCAGGCGCTCGCGATTGGGCTCGATGCCCTCGACGCAGTTGGTGCGGAAGCTGTCGGCCGCGTCCGCAAGGAGGCGAGCCGATTGCAGGAAAGCCTGCGCGATCACCGGTTTGAAGACGTTGAGCTCGAAATGGCCCTGGCTGGCGGCGAAGGTCACGGTCGCCTGGTTGCCGTGCACGCGGGTCGCGACCATGGTCAGCGCTTCGGCCTGGGTCGGGTTGACCTTGCCGGGCATGATCGAGGAGCCCGGCTCGTTCTCGGGCAGGCTGATTTCGCCGAGGCCGGAGCGCGGGCCCGAGCCCATCAGCCGGATGTCGTTGGCGATCTTGAACAGGTCCATGGCGAGCGCGGTCAGCGCGCCGTGGCTGTAGGAGATGGCGCCATGGCTGGCGAGCGCCTCGAACAGGTTGTCGGCGGTGCGGAAGGGCAGGTCGGTCAGCCTGGCGACCTCGGCCGAGAACGCCTTGGCGAAGTCGGGATGAGCGTTGAGGCCGGTGCCGACGGCGGTGCCGCCCTGGGCGAGCGCCAACAGGCCGGGCAGGGTCTGCTCGATGCGGGCGATGCCGAGCTGAACTTGAGCGACATAGCCGGAGAATTCCTGGCCGAGCGTGACGGGGGTCGCGTCCTGGAGATGGGTGCGGCCGATCTTGACGAGATCGGCGAAGGCCTTCGCCTTGGCGTCGAGGGCATCCTTCAGCCGGCCGAGGGCGGGCAGCAGGTCCTTCGAGATGGCGAGCGCGGCGGCGATATGGATCGCGGTCGGGAAGCTGTCGTTGGAGGACTGGCCCTTGTTGACGTGATCGTTGGCGTGGACCGGGCTCTTCTTGCCGAGGCCGGCGCCCAAAATCTCGTTGGCGCGATTGGCCAGCACCTCGTTGACGTTCATGTTCGACTGGGTGCCGGAGCCGGTCTGCCAGACGACGAGCGGGAAATGCTCGTCGAACTTGCCGGCAAGTGCCTCGTCGGCAGCCTGGACGATCGCCTGCTCGACCTTGCCGTCGAGCAGGCCCAGCTTCGCATTGACGGTGGCCGCAGCCTTCTTCACCAGGACCAGCGCATGCACGACCGGCAGCGGCATCCGCTCGGCCGGGCCGCCGATCTTGAAGTTCTGCAGAGAACGCTGCGTCTGCGCCGCCCAGTAACGGTCATTGGCGACGTCGATCGGACCGAAGGAATCGGTCTCGCTGCGATAACCGGTCATGATGGAAGTCCTTGGGTCTCAGGTCTTCTTGCGGAAGGCGTCGAGGCTGACGACCTGGGCGCCGCCATCCTCCTCGGTCTCGGGCCTGGCCACGACATCCGCTTCGGCTGCTTCCTTCTTCGCGCTCGCGGGCAGCGCCTTCTGCGCCGGCTTGGGCGGAAGGGCGAGGGGCGCGGCCGGGGCGACGCTGGGCTCGGAGGCCGCGCCGCGCGGCGCCTTCGCCGGGG